>NZ_JBJNIO010000089.1:0-15798 GCF_056324145.1 Wenzhouxiangella sp. YN1 | reverse complement strand
GTAGGCGCGAGCCTCACCACCACGCGCTTCAGCGCTCACCTTCGTCAGTGCCGCCGTCAGCGTCGTCTTGCCGTGGTCAACGTGACCGATCGTGCCCACGTTGACGTGCGGCTTGGTGCGTTCAAACTTTGCCTTGGACATAGCTGCAAATCCTCTTCAGATACGTTGCGCTCAGGCGCTCTTCTTGATGATGCTTTCGGCCACGCTGCTGGGCGCCTCTTCGTACTGGAGAAACTCCATCACGTAGTTTGCGCGACCCTGGCTCATGGAGCGCAGATCGGTGGCATAACCAAACATTTCCGAAAGCGGCACATTGGCGCGAATGATCTTGCCGGCCGGAGCATCTTCCATGCCCTCGACCATGCCGCGACGACGATTCAAGTCACCCATCACGTCGCCCATGTATTCTTCCGGCGTCACCACCTCGACCCGCATCACGGGCTCGAGAATTACCGGCTTGGCACGAACCGCGCCATCCTTGAACGCCATCGAACCGGCGATCTTGAACGCCATCTCGCTGGAGTCGACCTCATGGTAGGAGCCATCATAAAGCGTGGCTCGAATGTCGACCATTTCATAGCCGGCAAGCACGCCGTTCTGAAGCGCTTCCTCAATACCCTTGTCGACCGAACCGATGTAGTCCTTGGGCACGACGCCGCCGACGATCTTGTTGACGAACTCGTAGCCGCCGCCTTCGCCCATGGGCTCCAGCTTGATCTTGACGTGACCATACTGCCCGCGACCGCCCGACTGGCGCACGAACTTGCCTTCGGCGTCGACCGCCTGACGAATGGTCTCGCGGTAGGCCACCTGCGGCTTGCCGACATTGGCCTCGACCTTGAACTCGCGCTTGAGACGGTCGACGATAATGTCGAGATGAAGCTCACCCATGCCGGAAATGATGGTCTGACCGGACTCCTCGTCGGTACGCACCTGGAACGACGGGTCTTCCTGGGCCAGCTTGCCGAGGGCAACCCCCATCTTCTCCTGGTCCGCCTTGGACTTGGGCTCGACCGCCACGGCGATCACGGGATCGGGAAACTCCATGCGCTCGAGCGTGATCACGTCTGCGGGGTCACACAGCGTATCCCCGGTAGTGACGTCCTTGAGACCCACGGCGGCAGCGATGTCGCCGGCGCGAACTTCCTTGATTTCCTCGCGCGAGTTGGAGTGCATCTGCAACAGACGCCCGACGCGCTCCTTCTTGCCCTTGACCGGATTCAAGACGCTGTCACCGGCCTTGACCACGCCGGAGTAGACGCGGAAGAAGGTCAGCGAGCCCACGAACGGGTCGGTCGCGATCTTGAAGGCCAGGGCCGCAAACGGGGCCTCGTCGTCGGAGGCGCGACGCTCTTCTTCTTCGTTTTCGTTGACGCCGCGAATGTCCTTGACCTCGGTCGGCGACGGCATGTACTCCACGATGGCGTCGAGCAGCGCCTGCACACCCTTGTTCTTGAAGGCCGTACCACAGAGAACCGGCACGATCTCGTTGGCCAGCGTCTGCTGACGCAGGCCGGCGACGATCTCCTTGGTGCTGAGCTCGCCGCTCTCGAGGTACTTCTCCATCATCTCTTCGGAAGCCTCGGCGGCCGTCTCGACCAGCTGCTCATGCGCCGCCTCGGCCTCTGCCATAAGCTCGGCGGGAACATCACGGGACTCGTAGGTGGTGCCCATGTTGTCGCTGTCCCAGTAGATGGCGCGCATGCGAACCAGATCAACCACGCCCTCGAACTCCTCTTCGGCGCCAATCGGCAGCTGAATCGGAACGGGGTGACCACCGAGACGCTCCTGGATCTGCTCGACCACGCGCTGGAAATTCGCCCCGGTCCGGTCCATCTTGTTGACGAACGCCATGCGCGGCACCGAATACTTGGTCGCCTGGCGCCAGACGGTCTCCGACTGCGGCTCGACGCCGCCGACCGCGCAAAATACCGCCACGGCACCATCGAGCACCCGCAGCGAACGCTCCACCTCGATGGTGAAGTCGACGTGCCCCGGGGTATCGATGATGTTGATCCGGTACTCCGGCCAGTCCCGATCCATGCCTCTCCAGAAGCAGGTCGTGGCCGCAGACGTGATCGTGATGCCACGCTCCTGCTCCTGATCCATCCAGTCCATGACGGCACTGCCTTCATGGGTCTCACCAACCTTGTGGGAGACGCCGGTATAGAACAGGATGCGCTCGGTCGTCGTGGTCTTGCCGGCATCAATGTGCGCCATGATGCCGATATTCCGATAGCGCTCGATGGATGTTTTGCGTGACACTGTTAGAAACCTCGGTTGCTTTGCTACTTACCAGCGGTAGTGGGCGAACGCCTTGTTGGCCTCGGCCATCCGATGAACATCCTCGCGCCTTCTCACGGCTGCACCACGCTCCTCCATGGCGTCGAGGAGCTCTCCAGCCAGGCGCAGCGGCATGCTGTTCTCGCCCCGCTTGCGAGCGGCGTCGATGACCCAGCGCATGGCCAGGGCCTGCTGCCGCTTCGGCCGAACTTCGACGGGCACCTGATAGGTGGCCCCGCCGACGCGACGCGACTTGACCTCGACTGCCGGCGCGACGTGATCCAGCGCCTGTTCGACACCGGCGAGCGGCTCGGCATTGCCCCGAGCCTCGATCGCGTCGATGGCGCCGTAGACGATACGCTCAGCGACGGACTTCTTGCCGTCAACCATCACCATATTGATGAAACGAGCGATCATCTCGCTGCCAAACCGGGGATCCGGCAGGATTTCGCGCTCAAAATTCGAATGCTTGCGGGACATTGATCTGCTTCCGTCAGTTCTTGGGGCGCTTGGCGCCATACTTGGAGCGACCCTGGCGACGATCGGAGACGCCGGCGGTATCAAGGCTGCCGCGCACGGTGTGATAACGCACACCGGGAAGGTCCTTGACACGGCCGCCACGAATCAGCACCACCGAGTGCTCCTGAAGGTTGTGCCCCTCACCACCGATGTAGCTACTCACCTCGTAGCCGTTGGTCAGGCGCACACGCGCGACCTTGCGAAGGGCCGAGTTCGGCTTCTTCGGCGTGGTGGTGTACACTCGGGTGCACACGCCGCGCTTCTGAGGTGAGGCCTCGAGCGCGGGCACGTTTGAAGTCGTTTCCTGGGGCCGCCTTGGTTTGCGGACCAATTGATTGATCGTCGCCATAGTATTTTGCTATCACAAGAAAATAAACGACAGGCCGTTGAAGTCGGCCTGTCGAAGAACGGGAATATTAAGGGGCGCGCCGCTCGCTGTCAAGGGGTATTGGCAACAGCGCGCAACTTTCCTGACAATCGGCAGCCCAGAGCACAGAACTGACCCGCCCGGAAGAGCGCCATGGCGGCACCGAAGACCGGCGCCGCCACGGCTCCTCCGTCACTCCTCGGCGTCGCCGCCGGCCGACTCCTCGGCCCTGGACTCCTCCGCCTCCGAAGCGCGCAGCATCGCGGCCAGCTCGGCATCGGCCTCATCGTGGCGCCGCTCCTTGCGGCGCCGGGCTGCGACCCGACCGGTTCCAGCCGGGATCAGACGCCCGACAATCACGTTCTCCTTCAGGCCGCGCAGATTGTCGACCGTGCCGCGGACCGCGGCCTCGGTGAGCACGCGCGTGGTTTCCTGGAAGGAGGCCGCAGAGATGAAGGACTCGGTCGCCAGCGAGGCCTTGGTGATACCCAGCAGAACAATCTGGTACTTCGGCGGAATCTTGCCGGCCTGCTCCAGACGCTCGGCCTCCTCGATGGCTCGCGTGGCCTCGACCTGCTCGCCCCTGAGGAACGCACTGTCGCCGGGATCGATGATCTCGGCCTTGCGCAACATCTGGCGAATCACGACCTCGATGTGCTTGTCGTTGATACCCACACCCTGCAGACGATAGACGTCCTGGATCTCCTGAACCAGATAATCGGCCAGCCTCTCCACGCCCAGCAAGCGCAGGATGTCGTGCGGGTTGGGCTCACCATCGACCACGGTCTCGCCCTTGGCCATGTGCTCGCCTTCAAATACCAGCACCTGGCGCCACTTGGGAATCAGCTCCTCGTGCGTGTCACCATTCTCGTCGGTGATCACCAGGCGCTGCTTGCCCTTGGTTTCCTTGCCATAGCTGACCACCCCGGTAGCTTCGGCAAGGATCGCGCCCTCCTTGGGCTTGCGGGCCTCGAACAGGTCGGCTACCCGCGGCAGACCACCGGTGATGTCACGGGTCTTGGAAGACGCCTGCGGAATTCGCGCCACAACGTCCCCGACCTTGAGCTCCTGGCCGTCGCTACAGTTGATGACCGCACCCGCCGGCAGGTAATACTGCGCTGGCTGTTCGGTACCCGGGATATTGAGGACCTTGCCCTTTGCATCGAGCAGGCGGATCATCGGCCGCAGATCCCGGCCTTCCGAGCCGCGCTTCTTCGGGTCGGTGACGACCATCGAGGTCAGGCCGGTAATCTCATCGACCTCCTCCTCGACGGTGACGCCGGCAATGAAGTCGTGGAAGCTGGCCACGCCGGCGAGCTCCACGACGACGGGATGGGTGTGGGGGTCCCAGTTGGCAACCCGCTGCCCGACATCGACGCTGTCGCCTTCCTTGATGTGCAGCAATGCACCGTAGGGGATCTTGTAGCGCTCACGCTCGCGCCCGTGGCTGTCAATCAGCGACAGCTCGCCCGAGCGCGAAACCGCGACCAGCTTGCCGTCGACGTTCTCCACCGACTTGAGGTTGTAGAGCCGCACGGTACCCGCCGACTTGACCTCGATGTGGTCCACGGCGACCGCTCTTGAGGCGGCACCACCAATGTGGAACGTGCGCATGGTCAGCTGGGTGCCCGGCTCGCCGATGGACTGCGCTGCAATCACACCCACGGCCTCGCCCTGATTGACCATCGAGCCGCGCGCCAGATCCCGACCATAGCAGGCGGCGCAGATACCGTGACGCGTCTCGCAGGTGATCGCTGAACGCACCAGCACGCGGTCGACGCCGTTGGTTTCCAGGATCTCGACCCATTCTTCATCGAGAAGCGTACCGCGCGGGCAGAGCACCTCGTCGCTGTCCGCCGGGTAGATGTCTTCGGCGACCACCCGCCCGAGCACGCGCTGACGCAGCGGCTCGACGACGTCGCCGCCCTCCACGATCGGCAGCATTTCCAGGCCACGTTCGGTACCACAGTCCTCCTCGATGACCACCAGGTCCTGGGCCACGTCGACCAGGCGACGGGTCAGATAGCCGGAGTTGGCGGTCTTGAGCGCCGTATCGGCCAGCCCCTTGCGGGCACCGTGGGTCGAGATGAAGTACTGAAGCACGTTGAGGCCTTCGCGGAAGTTGGCCGTGATCGGTGTCTCGATGATCGAGCCATCGGGCTTGGCCATCAGGCCGCGCATGCCGGCAAGCTGCCGAATCTGGGCCGCCGAACCACGGGCGCCGGAGTCCGCCATGATATAGATCGAGTTCATCGAGTCTTCCTCGACCTCATCACCGTCGCTGTCGACACGCTGACGCTTGCCGATGCGCTTCATCATCGCTCGGGCGACTTCCTCGTTGGTGCGCGACCAGATGTCGACCACCTTGTTGTAGCGCTCGCCGGACGTCACCACGCCGGAGGCGTACTGGTCCTGAATATCGAGCACTTCCTTTTCAGCACGCTCGAGAATGGCCTTCTTCTCCGGCGGCACCTGGAGATCATCGAGGCAGATCGAGACCCCGGCGCGCGTTGAGTAGGCAAAACCGGTGTACATCAGCTGGTCGGCAAAGATCACGGTCTTTTTCAGACCCAGCTTGCGGTAGCACTCGTCGATCAGCTTCGAGACCTGCTTTTTCTTGAGCACCTGATTGACCAGCTCGAAGGGCAGGCCCATCGGCAGAATCTCGCGCAGCAGCGCGCGCCCGACCGTGGTCTGATAGCGATTCTGGACTTCGGTTTCGTTGCCCTCCTCGTCAATCTCCACTTCGCGAACGCGGACGGTGACCGCCGCTTGCAGCTCCACCTTGTGATTGGAGTAGGCACGATTGACCTCGCCAACGCTCGAGAAGTACATGCCCTCCCCCTTGGCGCCGGCGTTCTCGCGCGTCATGTAGTACAGCCCCAGCACCACGTCCTGGGTGGGCACGATGATCGGCTCGCCGCTGGCCGGAGACAGGATGTTGTTCGATGACATCATCAGGGCCCGCGACTCGAGCTGCGCCTCCAGCGACAGCGGCACGTGAACGGCCATCTGGTCGCCGTCGAAGTCGGCGTTGTAAGCGGTGCAGACCAGCGGGTGCAGCTGGATGGCCTTGCCCTCGATCAGCACCGGCTCGAAAGCCTGGATGCCGAGCCGATGGAGCGTAGGGGCGCGGTTGAGCAGCACCGGATGTTCGCGGATGACTTCTTCGAGAATATCCCAGACTTCGGGCTCTTCGCGTTCGACCAGCTTCTTGGCCGCCTTGATGGTCATGGCCAGCCCGCGACGCTGCAGCTTGGAGAAGATGAACGGCTTGAACAGCTCCAGCGCCATCTTCTTGGGCAGGCCGCACTCGTGCAGCTTGAGCGTGGGACCGACCACAATGACCGAGCGCCCGGAGTAGTCCACGCGCTTGCCCAGCAGGTTCTGGCGGAAGCGCCCCTGCTTGCCCTTGATCATGTCGGCCAACGACTTCAGCGGGCGCTTGTTGGTGCCCGTGATGGCGCGGCCGCGGCGACCATTGTCCAGCAGTGCGTCAACCGACTCCTGCAGCATGCGTTTCTCGTTGCGCACGATGATATCGGGCGCGTTGAGCTCGAGCAGACGCTTGAGGCGATTGTTGCGGTTGATCACGCGCCGGTAGAGATCATTGAGATCCGAGGTGGCAAAGCGACCACCGTCAAGCGGCACCAGTGGACGCAGATCCGGCGGCAGCACCGGCAGCACGGTCAGGATCATGTACTCGGGACGGTTGCCCGAATCAATGAACGCCTCCATCAGCTTGATGCGGTTGGACAGACGCTTGATCTTGGTCTGTGAGCGCGTTGCTGCAATCTCTTCGCGCAACTGTGCCAGCTCGGCGTTGAGGTCGATGTTCTTGAGCAGCTCGAAGATGGCCTCGGCGCCCATGCGGGCGTCGAACTCATCGCCGTATTCCTGCATCGCATCGAGATACTCTTCGTCGGTCAGCAGCTGGCCACGCTCGAGCATGGTCATGCCCGGATCGAGCACCAGGTACGACTCGAAGTAGAGAATGCGCTCGATGTCCCGCAGGGTCATGTCGAGTATCAAGCCAATACGGCTGGGCAGTGACTTCAGGAACCAGATGTGCGCCACCGGCGAGGCCAGGTCGATATGCCCCATGCGCTCGCGGCGCACCTTGGTCAGCGTCACTTCGGTGCCGCACTTCTCGCACTTGACCCCGCGGTGCTTCATGCGCTTGTATTTGCCGCACAGGCACTCGTAGTCCTTGACCGGCCCGAAGACGGCGGCGCAGAAAAGCCCCTCGCGCTCCGGCCTGAAGGTGCGATAGTTGATGGTTTCCGGCTTCTTGACCTCGCCGAAAGACCAGGATCGGATCAGCTCCGGCGGAGCCAGCCCGATGCGAATCGCGTCAAATTCCGTAATCTGGTTCTGACGCTTGTACAGATTGAAAAGGTCGCGCACTTGCTGCCTCCTCTAAGGGGATCAGGACTCTTCGAGTTCGATGTTGATGCCCAGCGAGCGGATTTCCTTCACCAGCACGTTGAAGGACTCCGGCATGCCTGCGGTCATCTGATAATTGCCGTCGACGATGGACTTGTACATCTGGTTACGGCCCTGCACATCGTCGGACTTGACGGTGAGCATTTCCTGCAGGGTGTAGGCTGCGCCATAGGCCTCCAGCGCCCAGACCTCCATCTCGCCGAAGCGCTGCCCGCCGAACTGGGCCTTGCCGCCCAGTGGCTGCTGCGTCACCAGCGAATACGGGCCGGTCGAGCGGGCATGCATCTTGTCGTCCACCAGGTGGTTGAGCTTGAGCATGTACATGTAGCCCACCGTGACGGGACGATCAAAGGGATTGCCCGTACGGCCGTCATAGAGCGTCATCTGCCCGGTTTCGGGCATGTCGCCCATCTGCAGCAGCTTCTTGATCTCGTCTTCGTTGGCGCCGTCGAACACCGGGGTCGCCATCGGTACACCACCACGGAGATTGCCGGCCATCTCCAGCACTTCGTCTTCGGTGAACTGCGCCATATCCACGCGACCGTCCCGGTCGGAGTTGTAGATATCGCTCAGGAAGCCGCGGATCTTCTCCGTCTTCTGTTCGGTCTCGAGCATTTCCTCGATCTTGCGGCCCAGGCCGCGAGCGGCCAGCCCCAGATGCGTTTCCAGCACCTGCCCGATATTCATTCTCGAAGGCACGCCCAGCGGGTTGAGAATGAGATCCACCGGCGTGCCGTCTTCCATGAATGGCATATCTTCGGTCGGAACGATGGTCGAGATCACGCCCTTGTTACCGTGGCGCCCGGCCATCTTGTCGCCCGGCTGCATGTGGCGCTTGACGGCCAGATAGACCTTGACCATCTTGAGCACCGCTGGTGCCAGTTCGTCACCGCGCGTGATCTTCTCCTTCTTCTCCTCGAAGCGCTTGTCGAACTCCTTGCGCTGTCCTTCGATCTGGCGGGCAGCACGCTCGAGCGTTTCCTGCGCTTCTTCACTGCGCATGCGCAGCTTGAACCAGTCGTCGCGCTTGAGTTCGCCAAGATAGGTCTTGGTGACCTTTGCGCCCTTCTTCAGACCGGAGGGGCCCTTGTCGGCCACCTTGCCGACCAGCACCGACTCCAGGCGGGCAAAAATAGCCTCCTCCATGATCCGCAGCTGGTCGTCCAGGTCCTGACGAACCTGGCGAATCTCCTGCTTTTCGATGGCAATCGCACGCGCGTCCTTGTCCACGCCTTCCCGGGTGAACACCTGAACGTCGATCACGGTGCCGTCCATGCCCGTGGGCACGCGCAGCGAAGTGTCCTTGACGTCCGACGCCTTCTCGCCAAAGATGGCGCGCAGCAGCTTCTCTTCCGGCGTCAGCTGAGCCTCGCCCTTGGGCGTGACCTTGCCAACCAGAATATCGCCGGCCTTGACCTCGGCGCCGATGTAGACAATGCCCGACTCGTCGAGCTTGGCCAGCGTCGACTCACCGACGTTGGGAATGTCGGCCGAAATCTCTTCGGAACCCAGCTTGGTGTCGCGGGCAACGCAGGTCAGCTCTTCGATGTGAATCGAAGTGAAGCGGTTCTCTTCGACGACGCGCTCGGAAATCAGGATGGAGTCCTCGAAGTTGTAACCGTTCCAGGGCATGAAGGCACACAGCATGTTCTGCCCGAGAGCGAGTTCGCCCAGATCGGTCGATGGCCCGTCAGCAAGAACGTCACCTGCCTGGATCACGTCGCCCACCTTGACCAGCGGACGCTGGTTCATGCAGGTGTTCTGGTTGGAGCGCTCGTACTTGACCAGGCTGTAGATATCGACACCCGGATCATTGACGCCTACCTCGTCGTCGTTGACGCGAACCACAATCCGGCCGGCGTCGACCTGATCGACCACGCCACCCCGCTTTGCAACCTTGGTCACGCCCGAGTCGGTAGCCACGGCACGTTCCATGCCGGTACCGACCAGCGGCTTGTCCACCCGCAGCGTCGGAACGGCCTGGCGCTGCATGTTGGCTCCCATCAGGGCGCGGTTGGCATCGTCATGCTCCAGAAACGGAACGATGGAAGCAGCCACCGACACGATCTGCCGCGGAGACACGTCCATGTAGTCGATCTCGTCGGGCCGCTTGAGCGTGAACTCGCCCTGGAAGCGGCACGGGACGAGCTCATCGATGAATTTCTTGTCCTTGTCCAGCTCCGCGTTGGCCTGGGCAATCACGTACTCGCCCTCCTCGATGGCCGACAGATACTCGACCTCCTCGGAGACCTGGCTGTCGCCGACTTTACGGTAGGCAGTCTCGAGAAACCCGTACTCGTTGGTGCGTGCATAGCAGGCCAGCGAGTTGATCAGGCCGATGTTGGGGCCTTCAGGCGTCTCGATCGGACACAGGCGACCATAGTGCGTCGGATGAACATCGCGCACTTCGAAGCCGGCGCGCTCACGCGTCAGGCCGCCCGGCCCGAGTGCAGAAACGCGTCGCTTGTGGGTCACTTCCGAAAGCGGATTGTTCTGGTCCATGAACTGCGACAGCTGCGATGAACCGAAGAACTCCTTGACCGCAGCCGCCACCGGCTTGGCGTTGATCAGGTCCTGCGGCGAAGAGCCTTCGCTCTCGACCGTGGTCAAACGCTCACGCACCACGCGCTCCACGCGCACCAGGCCGATGCGGAAGGCATTCTCTGCCATCTCTCCGACCGAGCGTACGCGCCGATTGCCCAGGTGGTCGATGTCATCGACCGTGCCGTTGCCGTTGCGGATATCGATCAGCACCCGCAGCACCTCGAGAATGTCGTCGCGATCAAGGACACCCGGGCCCTCGATATCCTTGCGACCGACGCGGCGGTTGAACTTCATGCGACCGACCGCCGACAGGTCATACCGATCGGAGGTGAAGAACAGGTTGTTGAACAGGTTCTGCGCCGCTTCCTTGGTCGGCGGCTCACCCGGGCGCATCATCTTGTAGATCTCCCACAGCGCTTCGAGCTCGTTGCTGGTGGGATCGATGCGCAAGGTGTTGGAGATATAGGGACCCTGGTCGAGATCATTGACGTAGAGCACGTTGAAGCGCCTGATCTTGGCCTCGCGCATGGCCTCGAGCACCTCTTCGGTGACCTCGTCATTGGCCTTGGCCACGAGTTCGCCCGAACCGGTGTCGACCACATCCTGGGCGAGAATCTTGCCAATCAGATAGTCATCGGGAACGTCGAGTGTCTTTACACCCGCCTGCTCGATGAGCTTGACGTGGCGTGCGGTAATTCGCCTGTCCTTCTCGACGATGACCTTGCCGTCAGCATCGACGATATCGAACAACGCCGACTCGCCGCGCAGGCGCTGCGGCACCAGATCGATCTTGCCGTCGCCCTTGCGCAAGGTAACCCGGGTCTTATCGAAGAAGTAATCGAGCATTTCTTCTTCATTCATACCCAACGCGCGCAACAGAATCGTTACCGGCAGCTTGCGGCGACGGTCGATACGCGTGAAGATGCAATCCTTGGGGTCGTACTCGAAGTCCAGCCACGATCCGCGGTAGGGAATCACCCGCGCCGAGTAGAGCAGCTTGCCCGAAGAGTGGGTCTTGCCCTTGTCATGGTCGTAGAACACGCCCGGCGAGCGGTGCATCTGGTTGACGATGACGCGCTCGGTGCCGTTGACGATGAACGTACCGGTATCGGTCATCAGCGGCAGGTCGCCCATATAGACGTCCTGCTCCTTGACCTCCTTGACGCGCTTGTTCTTGGCGGGACTGTCCTTGTCATAGATGATCAAACGCACCTTGACCCGCAGCGGCGCGGTATAGCTCATGCCCCTGAGCTTGCATTCGCTGACGTCGAACTCGGGACTGCCCAGCTCGTAATCGACGTATTCCAGCGCGGCATTGCCGGAGTAACTGCTGATCGGGAACACTGAATTGAGCGCCCCCTGCAGCCCCAGCTCCCGACGATCAGTCCGTGAGACACCTTGCTGCAGGAACTGCTTGTACGATTCGATCTGGGTTGACAGAAGGAACGGCACCTCGAGCACCTGTGGATGCTTGCCGAAATCCTTGCGAATGCGCTTCTTTTCCGTGAAGGAGTAGCTCATGAGCTTCTTTCCCACCTGGTATTGCGTCGGCCGGGACTTGTCATACAATGCTGCCGTGGCACCCGGTTACATCCCTGGGCAGCGACCACTTGCGTGGTACAAACGGGAGCGGGCCGGGCACCTGTTCGGCACCCAGCCCTGCTTCCAGAAAACAACTGAGTCTGCGGAATGGTTACTTGACCTCGACGGCCGCGCCCGCTTCTTCCAGCTGCTTCTTGATGTCTTCCGATTCGTCCTTCTCCACGCCTTCCTTGACCGGAGCCGGTGCGCTCTCGACCAGGCCCTTGGCTTCCTTCAGGCCCAGGCCCGTGATCGCACGGACTGCCTTGATGACGGCCACCTTGTTGTCGCCAAAGCTGGTGAGAACCACGTCGAACTCGGTCTGCTCTTCGGCGGCAGCGGCTTCGCCACCACCGGCGGCGCCGCCGGCAGCAACGGCCACCGGTGCAGCGGCAGAGACATCGAACTTCTCTTCCATGGCTTCGATGAGGTCAACGACCTCCATCACGCTCATGTTGGAAATGGTTTCGAGAATATCTTCTTTTGAAACGGCCATTTTCAGTTACTCCAGATAGGATTCAAACTTGTCTTGATAGTCAAAAGGTGATTCAGGCAGCCTGCTTGCTGTCCCGAACCGCTGCGACCGTGCGAACCAGCTTGGTGTGCGGCTCGGCAAGGGTACGAACAAACTTCTCGATCGGCGCCTTCATGACACCCATCAGCATGGCAATCGCCTGATCGCGCGTCGGCAGCTTGGCCAGCCGCTTGATCTCGCCTGGATCGTGCAGCTGCGCGCCGATGGCAACCAGCCGCGTGATCAGCTTGTCGTTATCCTTGGCGTACTCATCGATCAGGCGCGCTGCCGCACCCGGATCCTCCATGGAAAACGCAAACAGCAGCGGACCGGTCAGACTCTCGGCCATGCATTCGAAGTCCGTACCCTCAACGGCACGCTTGACAAGCGTGTTCTTGGCAACCTTCAGGTAGACGCCTTCGCCGCGCGCCTTCTTGCGCAGCTCGGTCATCTCACTGACGGTCAGCCCACGGTACTCGGCAGCAATCGCAGAATGCGCGGTCCTCGCCGCATCGGCGACTTCCGCCACAACCGCCTTCTTTTGCTCGAGTGTGAGCGCCATTGGCTACCTCCGTTGAGGAAATTCCTGCATTCCTTCCGCAGGTGTTTCCAGTTTCAATCTCTTGCAGAGATCGTTACCATCCACGGTTTTTACACCGTGATCCTTGGTGGCCGTTCCTCCCGTTGCCGGGAAGGTCGGGCGACACCATCTACGCGGGCGGCTGTTTCAAAAGCCATTACCTTGGCCGGCTCACGCCGACTTTCGACCCGCGGTCTTGGACGGGCACCTCCCTGGGGAGGCGAACGCCCGCTCGAGAGAGTGTCAAGTGTTCAGTGTGAAGTGTGAAGATAGCGCCGTCTGTGTGCGCTCTCGCGCCCTGCCAGGCTCCAGCCGCCTTCGCACTCCTCACTCAACAACAAACACAACTCCAGATTTCGAACTTTCCTGAAGCGTCCAGCGGAGCCTTTCTTCACACTTCACGCTGAACACTTCACGCTTTTTCAATTCAAATGCTCAAACTGCCGGCATCGACCATCAGCCCGGGGCCCATCGTGGTCGAAACCGCGATCCTGCGCAGGTACTGCCCCTTGGCCGCAGCAGGCTTGGAGCGGACCAGCTCGGTGACCAGCGCCTGCAGATTCTCACGCAGGGCATCGACCTCGAAATCAACCTTGCCGATGGTGGTATGAACAATGCCGCCCTTGTCGATACGGAACTGAACCTGGCCGGCCTTCGCGTTCTGCACCGCGGTCTCGACATCGGTGGTCACCGTACCCACTTTCGGGTTGGGCATGAGCCCTCGCGGCCCCAGCACCTGGCCCAGCTTGCCGACCACCCGCATGGCGTCCGGGGTGGCAATGCAGACGTCAAAGTCGATGGTGCCGCCCTGGATGGTCTCGGCCAGATCATCCATGCCGACGATATCGGCGCCCGCGGCCTCGGCCTTCTCGGCATTTTCGCCCTGAGCGAACACGGCCACCCGGACGCTCTTGCCCGTGCCGTGCGGCAGCACCAACGCGCCGCGAACCACCTGGTCCGACTTGCGCGGATCAACGCCCAGTCGAACCGCCACATCCACCGACTCGGTGAACTTGACCTTGCTCAGCGACCTCAGCAGGCCCAGAGCCTCATCTACGCCGTAAACCTTGCCCGGCTCTACTTGCTCGCGAATTGCGCGAAGACGCTTCGACCTGGCCATCACTCCACTCCTTCCACATTCAGACCCATGCTGCGGGCGCTACCGGCAATGGTGCGCACCGCTGCATCGATATCGGCGGCCGTCAGATCGGGCTCTTTCATCTTGGCGATCTCTGCCAGCTGCTCCCGGGTCACGGTGCCCACCTTGCTGGTGTTCGGCTCACCGGAGCCTTTCTGAATATTCGCCGCCTTGCGCAGAAGCACCGCCGCCGGCGGCGTCTTGGTAACGAAGCTGAAGCTGCGATCGCTGAAAACGGTAATCACGACCGGGATCGGCAGCCCGGCCTCGACGTCCTGGGTCTCGGCGTTGAACGCCTTGCAGAACTCCATGATATTGACGCCGTGCTGACCAAGCGCCGGGCCCACGGGCGGGCTCGGGTTGGCCTGGCCGGCCGGCACCTGCAGCTTGATGTAACCGGTGACTTTCTTAGCCATTCTGTATCTCCTCGGGTTCTGGCGCCGGGCCACTTACGACCATCGGCTCCCCGTTTGGTTTCAAATTCCGGACCTGCAAGCAAGTCCGGGTTTCCTTGATCCTCCTTCACCCGGCCCGGAGCCGGCTGCAAGGAGATCCCGGATCGGAGTCCGGGATGGAAAAGCCGGAACGCGGCGCGTTACAGCTTCTCCACCTGATTGAAGTCCAGCTCGACCGGCGTGGACCTACCGAAAATCGACACCGCCACGCGCAGCCTGCTCTTTTCGTAGTTGATCTCTTCGACCACGCCACTGAAGTCGTTGAATGGCCCCTCGATGACCCGTACCATCTCGCCGGGCTCGAAGAGCACCTTGGGCCGCGGTTTGTCGACACCCTCCTGCACACGCTGCAGAATGGCGTCGGCTTCCGCCTCGCTGATCGGCGCTGGCCGATCCTGACGCCCGCCGATGAAACCCATCACCTTGGGCACGCCCTTGACCAGGTGCCAGGTGTCATCGTTCATTTCCATTTCCACAAGCACGTAGCCGGGGAAGAACTTGCGCTCGCTGCGTCGCTTCACGCCCTTGCGCATCTCCACGACATCTTCGGTGGGGACCAGCACCTCACCGAACATGTCCTCCATCTCGGCGCGCTTGATGCGCTCTTCCAGAGAGCGCTTGACGACCTTCTCGAAGCCCGAGTAGGCATGCACCACATACCACTGCTTGGCCATCAACTGCCCCCACTGCCGATCAGGTGGCGAACAATCCAGCCAAACACGGTATCCATGATGAACAGCAGAATCGAGGCAACGACCGTCAGCACGATCACGACCAGCGTGGTCTGCACAGTTTCGCTGCGAGTCGGCCAGACCACTTTCCGGCGCTCGACGTCCGCCTCGCGCAGGAAGAAAAAGAAGTCCCGCCCACGCGTGGTCTGCGCAACCACAAAGGCCGCGATCACGATCGCGGCCAGCAACCCGGCGGCCCGGATCGGTGTGATCACGTCGCCGGCGAAGTGGTAAAAACCGTAAAAACCGGCAGCAACAATCAGCAGACCGACGGGCCAGAGCAGGTAGTCGCGTGCAGACATCTTTTCAGCAGCCATTGAGTTGCCTTGCTTGATCAGTGGCAGGCGAGGAGGGACTCGAACCCCCAACCTGCGGTTTTGGAGACCGCTGCTCTGCCAGTTGAGCTACTCGCCTAATTCAGTTGCAGGCTCTGATTCTACAGCCCCGGGCCGACCACCGCGGACGGCCCGAAGCTGAAAACCGACCTGCGATTCATCACTCGATGATTTTCGACACCACGCCGGCACCCACGGTACGGCCGCCTTCGCGAATGGCGAAGCGCAGACCCTCTTCCATGGCGATCGGCGCGATCAGCTTGACGGTCATCTGCACGTTGTCGCCGGGCATCACCATCTCGGTG
>NZ_JBJNIO010000088.1:0-341 GCF_056324145.1 Wenzhouxiangella sp. YN1 | reverse complement strand
AGGGTTGAAATGTCGTCCGTCGCGGATGTAACCGCAACCTGCGCGTGCTTGGCGGCAGGTGTGGCGTGTCGGGGGATCCGGTGACGTGTTTCGGCGGGTGGTTTCGGCGCTGATCGGCTGCTGGCGGCCCGCGTAGGTCGGCGTTACATCGCCGACGGGCGAGGTGAGCGGGTTTGGGCGCGCGTGAGTTACGTGCGGTCGGGGTTGAAATGTCGTCCGTCGCGGATGTAACCGCAACCTACGCGTGGTTGGCGGCAGGTGTGGCGTGTCGGGGGGATCCGGTGACGTGTGGCGGCGGGTGGTTTCGGCGCTGATCGGCTGCTGGCGGCCCGCGTAGGTCG
>NZ_JBJNIO010000087.1:0-329 GCF_056324145.1 Wenzhouxiangella sp. YN1 | reverse complement strand
CGGGCCTCGGCCAGATCGAGCCGGGGGGCGGGGGGGTGGGCCACGCCCGCCGGGCGGGGGGGCGCCACAGGGGTGGGCGGCGCCGGCCGGGCCGCGCTCGCCGCGGGCCGCGGGCGGCCCTGGGCGCGGGGGCGGGGGGGGGGGGCCGTGGGGCCGGGCCCGGCGCCGCCGCCGAGGGCGCTGGGGCCCCGCGCGCTGGGGCGGGGGGCCCCCCGCCCCCCCCCCCGGCTCGATCTGGCCGAGGCCCGGCTGGACGACGCCCTGGCCGTTGCGCACCAACACGACAGCACGGCAGACTGGCTGAACCTGAAAACCATTCAGGGCAGCCT
>NZ_JBJNIO010000086.1:0-15822 GCF_056324145.1 Wenzhouxiangella sp. YN1 | reverse complement strand
GGCGCGGCCCGGCGGCGCTCGTGCCGGATAGGCCCACGCCGGCAAAAACGGGGCTATAGGGGCTGCTCGATTGGCTCCGACAGTTAGGAATCGGACGGAATTCGGCGTGCAGGGGACTTTGGTAAGGGTCCGGTGCCGGCCCCCTGTGTGTCAACATCCCTCCCAACAGTACCTGATCGGTTTTATCTGTAACATTCAGGGCGCTTGAGGAGTGAATAGATGTCTGATTCCAACGAAGTTGTCACCGACCCGCGCCTCGAGAAGCGTACCCGACGCCGCTTCAGCGTAGCCGAGAAGAAGCGGCTTCTGGCCGAGGCCGATGCCCATTGCTGACTTGGTCAGCGCGCGGCGTGCATAGGCTTCCAGCGACATGCCGGCCTTTGCTGCACGCACCTTGAGCGCCTCTCTGGACTCGTCGGAAAGCCCGCGGACATTCACGTTTGCCATGTTGATTCCTCCAACTTGAGCAGGCTGGGCTCATTGGATCCAATGGGCGCAAATGGCGGGCCAGATTATTATCCATCGATTTCCCGTTCCGGGTCGGCACACGCGTTTGCGCTGAACCGTCGACACCGGCACGGCGGTTCTGCGTCATCAGGGCGAAGGCGTTACCGCGGTGACGTGTTTCTGGCACCTGGGGAATGTGCCGGCCGCGGCGTTCGGTGAATTCCGCTTGGCCGTCGGCTTCCATGTGGTCAAACGCATGGTTGCTGCGGCTCCTGGTACCGCTGGAAATAGGGAAACAGGGTGCTTATACTTCCTGTGCCCATCCACCCGGGAGGGCTTGGCAGCAGGGCAGCCCATGGAATGGACATGCCAGGCTGCGCAACTTTCTTGAAACCTTCACCCTGGAACCGGTATGAAATTTACTGCCCAGCAAGCCTTGCAACGCACCATCGAGCATCGGGAAATATTTCATGACGAGATGGTCGAGCTGATGCGCCAGATCATGGCCGGCAGCGTCAGTCCCCTGATGACCGCGGCCATCATCACCGGGCTCAGGGTCAAGAAGGAAACCATTGACGAGATCACCGGCGCCGCGCGGGTGATGCGCGAACTCGCAGTCCCGGTGAACGTGCCCGACAGCACGGGGTTTGTGGATATTGTCGGCACCGGGGGTGATGGCGCCAGCACCTTCAACATATCCACCACGGCCATGTTCGTGGCCGCCGCGGCCGGGGCCAAGGTGGCCAAGCACGGCGGCCGCAGCGTGTCTTCAAAATCAGGCAGTGCCGACCTGCTCGAGGCGCTGGGAGCGCGCATCGACCTCACCCCGGCGCAGGTCAGTGACTGCATCACGCGCACCGGCATCGGCTTCATGTTCGCGCCCAACCACCACCCGGCCATGAAGATGGTGGCACCGGTGCGCAAGGAGATGGGCGTCAAGAGCCTGTTCAATATCCTCGGGCCGCTGACCAACCCGGCCGGGGCGCCCAACATCCTGATGGGCGTGTTTCACGAGGATCTGGTAGGTATCCAGGTGCGCGTGCTTGAGCGCCTGGGTGCGCAACGCGCGCTGGTTGTTTACGGCCAGGATGGCCTGGACGAAATTTCACTGGGCGCCAGCACCCGGGTCGGCGAACTGCGCAATGGCAAGGTGCGCGAATACGATATCGAGCCCGAAGATTTCGGTCTTGCCATGGCCTCCAGCCGCAATCTGCGGGTCAATGATGCCGATGAGTCACGCAGCACCCTCATGAAGATACTGCAAGGCGAGCCCGGCCCAGCCCACGACATCGTCACGCTCAACGCGGGCGCCGCTTTGTACGCGGCCGGCGTGGCCGGCTCCATCGAGGATGGTATTCAGCGTGCCGGTCAGGCGCTGGAAAGCGGCGCTGCGCTGGAGAAAATGCAGCAGTTCGTGGATGCCACCCAGAATCTGGCAGAGTCTGCCAGTTGAACTTTACGAAAATCAGGACAACAACCAGGTCACCCACGATTCTTTCGGCTCTTGATGGCTGGCTGGGCCTTGGGAGTTGCTGATTCTGAGGTGGCCGAGATTCGTCGTGTTGGGCGGCTCTCCGGCCGTTTAGGGCCGACTTTGCCCACGGGCTGGCGTCCGGCTCATTGCGGTCAGCCGGAAGTGCAGGTCAAGGGAGCGCCACCAGGGAACTGGCTGTTCCCGTAGCTTCTTGAGTGCGAGCTCTCCGGAAACGCCCTTCATCCATCGCTGGCCCAGTTCGGCCGCCTTCAGCATCAACGCTTCTGCCGAACCGATTGCCCGGGGTAGTAGCGGCTCTCGGTTCCCTGCACGCGGCGAATCCATTCTCCGGGGTGGTTGGCGACGATCCAGAGCCCCTCGGGCGGCGATTGGTCAGGCGTGGAAAACTTACTTCGCTTTTCGGGGTGCGCCTGGAGACCGGTCCAGCGCACGAGCTCGATGTAGCTGGCTTCTCGGTCAGGTCGGAGAGCGTGTCGGCTTTTGGCGTCGGGCAAGACGCCCCCATTCGGAGACTGCTCCATCGAGCTGCAGGCGGTTTCCCGGAGGTCGTTGCTGCCAGGCATCGATTGCATCGATCGTCGTGAAAGTCCGCACCCACGGGGCCTGGCGGCGTCTTGTGACGAATGGGCGGTAATCAAGGAGGGGTGGGTGATACAGAAGGCCCGTGATTATCGCTTTAGTTAATATCAGCCGGATTATTGCTTTCCGGCCTAACGCTGGGAGCAAATGCAGTGAATAAACCATTTAACGTCGTTGTCGCGGCGATAACCTTGTGCTTGTTGATGGCTGTATCGTCAGCTCTGGCTGGCGAGATACTGATTATTGACGAGAACTTCGATACCCTTCCTTCAGGTTACCAACTGCAAACGTACGCCACCGTCAACGCCACGGCCGACTTCCAGATCGGTAGCCTGGGAGCCTCCAACGGGCTGATCTTTGATGGCACCTGGGATGTGCCCGCCAACGGCCAGGAGAGTTCAGCCGGACTACTGGCGCCGATTCTGACAACGCCTGCCGACTTTCAGCTTGACCCGGCCGATATTGGTGGCATATCCAGTGTCCACTGGAGCCTGGATGCCGAGGTTATCAGCAGCACCATGGTCCCACCTGATCAGGGCATTTTTGCACAGCTTTATATTTATCAGGAACAGGCCGATGGTAGTGTTCAGCCTTTTTCCGATGGCGATAGCTTCGTTGTCGTCGGGCAATCTGTTTCTCTTGACGTTACGGCTACTGAGTCGGACTTTGGTTTGCCGGGTGACAGGCCGGACTTCAGTGCGACCGGGCGGCCACTCTCTTTTGGCCTGGTGTTTGGCGGAAACTATCCGAAAACACCCCAGTCAGTTGCGAAAAACCAGGACACCCACGAAATTTCTCGCCGAATGGCCAATTTCTCAGGCTGTAACGCTTGGGAATCTCCTGGGAGCAAGGCCAGTGGGGCGCTGAATCGCCCCTAGGACGCTGGATTTCGGGTCTTGGGCCGAATCACCCCATGAGGAGCGCCGGGCGCCGTCGGCTCCGGGCTAAGTCTTGGTCATGAACGCGCTACCAGGGTATAGGCTGTTCTCGAAGCTTCTTGAGCGCGAACTCGCCGGAAACGCCCTTCATCCATCGCTGGCCCAGGTCGGCGGCCTTGAGCATCAGTGCCTCGGCCGAGCCAATCGCCCGATAGTAGCGACTCTCGGTGCCTTGCACGCGCCGCATCCATTCACGTGGATGGTTGGCGACGCTCCATAGGCCCTCGGGCGGCGCTTCGGCGGCAGAAAGCTTACCGCGCTTGTCAGGATGGGCCTGTAGCCCGGTCCAGCGGACGAGGTCGATGTAGCTGGATTCCGTGAGGTCGGCCAGGGCGTCGACGTCCAGCCCCGCGACCGGCTTGAGCGCCTGCCCATGAGAACGACGACCAAGAGCCTTGTCGATTGCAGACCGAGCCGATTCGGTCCGACGCCGGACTGACGTGTGCTCGGATTCACGCAGCGTCTCGCACATCCCGGCGCGGACGGGATTCAGGTCGACGTAGGCCATGCAGGACAATACCGCCTGCTCGTCCAGCAGCGCCTGACACTTGAACCGGCCTTCCCAGAATCGTCCCGTACAGCCGTCCTCTCGATTGGCCATCCGGGCGATCGGCTCGTTGAGCGCCCGCATGAACCAGCTGATCGAGCCCAAGCGCCGGCGAATCACATCCAGGCGCTCGCCATTGCCGAGCAAGGCGAGTGTGGCGCGCTCCACGCAGGCCGGGTCGTCGCGATCACTGATGGAGCCGGGAAAAATCGCCAGCCATCGCTCGGCGACCTCTCGATCCGTCCATGCCCTTGCCGCTTGCGGGTCACTACGGAGAACGATGTGGAAGTGATTGCTCATCACTGCGTAGGCATAAACGGAAATCGCAAACGAATCCGCGAGCTTAAAGATCCGGCCCTCGATCCACTGACGTCGGTGCTCGAAGCTCTTGCCGGATTGTGCGTCCACCCCGCACAGGAAGGCGCGCCGTACGCATCGACTCACACAATGGAAGAAGCCGGGCTCCTCGTCGCTGATCAATTGACTGCGTGGATAGGCCATGGCTTGATCCTGCCACCCGCTCGGGCATGGGGAAATTCTCAGAATGCCGCGCCGGGATGTAGGAAAAGCCCTACGGATCGTGGGTGTCCTGGATTCTTGGATTCTGCTCCAACTTAGGACCAGGCATAACCAGAGACTTCGACATGACCGCGGTCGGTTAGAAATTCGATTGCAGAGGTGTCTCCCAGGGATTCGTGGGGCCGGATTGTGTTGTTGGCCTGGGCAGGGGCGGGGCGGTTGCCCTTCCAGTTATAATCGGAACTGGCGCTGGGTGCCGTTGGAGGTCTGGCAGCGGGCCGCTTGTGCTTTCCTTCGGGTCGCCGGCCGGTGCATCGTTTTCGCGAGGTTTGGCGCAATGGCTGACGTGAGCGTTCTGGGCGCGGGAGTGGCCGGACTCTGGGCTGCGCGCGCCCTTCTGGATCGCGGGATTCGACCGCGCCTGATTGACCGTGCCGGGCCGCCGGGGCCGCATGGTTGCTCATGGTGGGCGGGTGGCATGTTGGCGCCGCAATGCGAGGGTGCGGTGGCTGAACCGATTGTTGTGCACCATGGTGCAACAGCGGCACATGCATGGGGTGCGTTCACTAAAGTGCAGCAGACCGGCACGCTTGTGCTTGCGCTCGAGCGCGACCACGCCGAGCTTGACCGCTTTGCTGCCCGCACCCGCGGCCACCGGCAGGTGACGGTGGCGGAGATTGCTGAACTGGAGCCCGAACTGGCGCCGCGGCATCGGCGCGGGCTGTTCTTCGAGTCCGAGGCCTGTCTGCATCCGCGCCGCGCGCTGGCTGATCTCGTGGCGGCGCTGGCGGCCGAAGGTGTGCCGGTGCAGCGCGCAGAGGCCACGCCGGGTGAGCTGAGCGGTCGGGTGCTCGATTGCCGTGGTTTTGCAGCGCAGGGCGACCTGCCGGATTTGCGCGCCGTGCGCGGTGAGCTGGTGCTGCTGCGCGCGCCCGAGATCAAACTTTCACGCCCGGTGCGCCTGTTGCATCCGCGCCATCCGCTGTACGTCGTGCCGCGCGGTGGCGGGCTGTACATGCTCGGGGCAACCCAGATCGAAAGCGCGGCGCGCGGGCCCGTGACCGCCCGCTCGGCGCTGGAGCTGCTGTCGGCGGCCTATGCGCTCGACCCGCGCTTTGGCGAGGCCGAGATCGTCGAGTTCGGTGCCGCCCTGCGCCCCGCCTTTGCCGACAATGTGCCGCGCATTGTCCCGCGCGGCCGGGTGCTGCACCTCAACGGGCTTTATCGCCACGGCTATTTGCTGGCACCGGCCCTGGCGCATCAGGCCGCGGATTTCATTTCAGATTCAGCAACGGGAGATCTTTTTCATGATGATTGAAGTCAACGGCGCCACGCAGGAAATTGCGGCCGAGGACTTGGAAGGGGCGCTGGAAGAGCTCGGCTGGGGGAAGGCGAAAGTCGCAACCGCGCTCAACGGGCGCTTTGTGCCCGTGGAGGAGCGCGCGACTACATCCTTGTCAGCGGGCGACCGGCTGGAAGTGCTGGCCGCGATGCAGGGGGGCTGAGCGATTCGCGATTTTTACGGTGTCAAACTGGATGGCCCGCTGATGCTGGGCACATCGCAATATCCGTCTCCGGCGGTGCTCGAGGCAGCGTTTCGCGAATCGGGCGCCGTCATTGCCACGGTCTCGCTGCGCCGCGAGCGCGGCGAGGGGCAGGCGTTCTGGGATCTGGTGCGCTCGCTTGGCGTACATATCCTGCCCAATACGGCCGGGTGTCACAGCGCACGCGAGGCGATCACCACGGCCCGGATGGCGCGGGAGTATTTCGAAACCGACTGGATCAAGCTGGAGGTGATTGGCCACAACGATACCCTTCAGCCCGATCCGTTCGAGCTGGTGGCTGCCGCCGAGACGCTCTGTGCCGAGGGGTTCAAGGTATTTCCCTACACGACCGAGGATCAGGTGATCGCCGCGCGACTGGTCGAGGCCGGTTGCCGGGTGCTGATGCCCTGGGGCGCGCCCATCGGCTCCGGGCTCGGACTGGCCAATGCGTTTGCGCTGCGCAGCCTGCGGGCGACCTTTGCGGATATTCCGCTGGTGGTCGATGCCGGCCTGGGCCTGCCCAGCCACGCTGCCCAGGCGATGGAGATGGGCTATGACGCGGTGCTGCTGAATACCGCCGTGGCTCAGGCTGACGATCCTGTCGCCATGGCGCGCGCCTTTGCGCTTGCGGCGCAGGCGGGCCAGCTGGCCGCTCGCTCCGGCCCGATGCCGGCGCGCGACATGGCAGCGCCCTCGACACCTCTGATCGGGAAGGCATGGTTATGACGACGACCGCTCTGCCACGTTTTTATCCGGTGCTCGACAGCGCCGACTGGGTTGCGCGCGCGCTCAACGCCGGCGCGCGCCTGATACAGCTGCGCATCAAGGAGCGCGCCGAGACCGCCTTGCGCGATGAAATCTCGCGCTCGCTGGCGCTGGCGCGCAAGCATGGCGCGGCGCTGGTGATCAATGATCACTGGCGTATTGCCATCGATCAGGGCGCCGACTGGCTGCACCTGGGGCAGGAAGACCTCGACAGCGCCGATCTCAAGGCGATCCGCCGCGCCGGGCTGCGCCTGGGGATCTCAACCCATGATCACCGTGAACTCGATCGCGCGCTGACGCTCGAGCCGGACTACGTGGCCCTGGGTCCGGTCTACCCAACGACCCTCAAGCAGATGCCATGGCATGAACAGGGGCTCAGCCGCGTGAGCGAGTGGAAGCGCCTGATCGGTGACCTGCCGTTGTGCGCCATCGGCGGGCTGTCGGTCGAGCGGGCGCCGGGCGTGTTCGACGCCGGGGCCGATGTGCTGGCGGCCGTCACCGATATCACGCGTCACGCCGATCCAGATGCGCGCATGCGCGCGTGGGTGGAGGCCTGCCAATGAGCCGTTATGCGCGACAGATGATTCTGCCGCAGGTGGGCCCAGGAGGGCAAAAGCGCCTGCGCGAAGCGCGTGTTCTGGTGGTCGGCGCGGGCGGGCTGGCGGTGCCGGTTTTGCAGTATCTGGCGGGCGCTGGCGTGGGCCGCCTGACCCTGGTGGATGGCGACCACGTGGCGGCAGACAACCTGCATCGCCAGCCGCTTTATCGCATGGCCGATGTCGGCGCGCCCAAGGCACGGGCGGCCGCGGGCGCGTTGCGGGCGTTGAACCCCGAGGTCGATATCCATGCGATGGTGACCTGGCTGGATCCCGATACCGCGCCGGCGCTGATCGAGGCGGCCGACCTGGTGCTCGACTGCGCCGACACCTTTGCTGCCAGCCTCACCTTGTCGGATGCCTGCCATGCGGCGGGCAAGCCGCTCATTACCGCCTCGGCGCTGGCGCTGGAGGGCTACGTGGCCGGCGTCTGCGGTGGTGCGCCTTCGCTGCGCGCGATCTTTCCCGATCTTCCGGAGGCGGCTCCCAGCTGCTCCAGCGCCGGCATCCTCGGCCCGGTCGTTGCGATGATGGGGACGTTGCAGGCGCAAATGGCCCTTTCGGTGCTGCTGGGCCTGTCGCCTTCGCCGCTGGGGCAGATGATGACCTTCCACGCCCAGCGCTGGCGCATGGTTGATTTCCGCTTTGACGATGCGCCCGAGCCGGTTGCGCCTGTGCCTTTCATCGCCGCCTCTGCCATCGGCGCCGGTGACATGGTGATCGACGTGCGCAGCGAAGCGGCCGCGCCGTTTCGCCCCGATGCGCTGCATGTTCCGACCGAGGCCGTTGCCGACCTCGACGTTGCGCCCGACACGCAGCGGGTTGTGCTGGCCTGCCGAACGGGCCTGCGCGCGCATCATTGTGCCGTGGCGCTGCGCGCCCGCTGGCGCGGCGACATTGCCCTGCTCAGCGTGCCGGAAGCACAGGGCGCACCCCGATAACGCAGCCTCGCCAGGCTCGAGGCGCCGTTCGCGGCGTGGTCTGCTGCATGCTGCGTCACCGGGCAGCAAGCGCCGGGTAAAGCCAACGTCCACACTCAGCAACTGCCCGCTTGGTATCCTCCCGTATATGCCACCGACAGCTTCCGCGCGTTTTCAGCACAGCTTTGCCCGATTGCCCGAGCAGCTCTTCGTGCGGGTCCGGCCCGAGCCGGTCGCTGCGCCCGAGCTGGTCGCCCTGAACCGGTCGCTGGCTGAAACCCTCGGCTTCGACCCCGATTGGCTTTCCGGCCCGGACGGCGTGGCCATGCTCTCGGGCCGCCGGCTGCCCGACATCGCCGAGCCGCTGGCCATGGCCTATGCCGGGCATCAGTTCGGCAACTGGGTGCCGCAGCTCGGGGACGGCCGCGCGCTGCTGCTCGGAGAGGTCATCGATCGCGACGGCCAACGACGGGATGTGCAGCTGAAGGGCTCGGGACCCACGCCGTTTTCGCGCGCCGGCGACGGCCGTTCCTCGATCGGCCCGGTGGTGCGGGAATACCTCGGCAGCGAGGCCATGCATGCCCTGGGCATACCGACAACGCGCGCGCTGGCTGCCGTTGCCACCGGTGAGACGGTGCGGCGCAACCGGCCCGAGCCGGGCGGCATTCTCTGCCGCGTGGCCGCCAGCCACGTGCGCGTGGGCACCTTCGAGTTTCTCCACCGGCAGGGGCACTCGGATGCGGTGCGAATTCTGGCCGATTACATGATTGAACGGCACTGGCCCGAGCTGGCCGGATCCGACGCGCGATACAGTGAGTGGCTGGCCCGCGTCGTCGATGCTCAGGCCGATCTGGTCGCCTCCTGGATGCTGGTCGGCTTCGTGCACGGGGTGATGAATACCGACAACTGCTCCATCGTCGGCGAGACCATCGACTATGGGCCGTTCGGTTTCGTCGACGACTTCGACCCTGCCACGGTCTACAGCTTCATCGATCGGGGCGGGCGCTACGCCTTCAACCGGCAGCCCGGCATTGCCCAGTGGAATCTGGCCCGTCTGGCCGAATGCCTGTTGCCGCTGCTTGCCGATGATTCGAGCGCGGCGCTGGAGAGGGCCAATACGCTGCTGGGCCGATTTCCAGCGCGCTTCGAGCGTCGTTTTCACGACGGCCTCGCAGCCAAGCTGGGCCTGGCCGAGCGCCGCGACGGCGACGTGGAGCTGGCCGAGTCGCTGCTTGATCGCATGGCCGCCAACCGTGCCGATATGACGCTGACCTTCCGCCGCCTCAGTGAGGTTTCGGCAACGGACAGTCGCCACGACGGCCCGGTGCGCGAGTGTTTCGACCAGCCGGAGGCGTTTGACCAGTGGGCCGGGCAGTGGCGCGCACGGCTGGCGTCCGAAACACGCGATGCGGCCGCCAGGCGCGCCGCGATGAAGGCCGTCAATCCCGCTTTTGTGCTGCGCAACCACCTGGCCCAGGCGGCGGTTGACGCCGCCATCGAGCGGCTCGATTTCGAGCCCATGCACAGACTGCGCCGGGTTCTGTCCAGACCCTGGGATGACCAGCCCGGCAATGAAGACCTGGCCCGCCCCCCGCAGCCGTCGGAGCGCGTACTGACGACGTTCTGCGGAACCTGAGGCGGGCGCAAACCAGCACACCTGTGAGGATCTGTTACTGATGTCCAAATTGTTTCCCGCTGTTGACCCCGACGGGCTTCTGGAATACTCCGTGGTATTCAACGATCGCTCGTTGAATCACATGTCCGAAACATTCCAGCAAGTGATGCGGGATATCTCCGCGGCGCTGCGCCGGGTGTATAACGCCGAGGCCGCGGTGGTTGTGCCCGGCGGCGGCAGTTTTGGCATGGAGGCCGTGGCGCGCCAGTTTGCCCATGATGCGCATTGCCTTGTGATTCGCAACGGCTGGTTCAGCTATCGCTGGACGCAGATACTTGAAGCCGGTCGGATCACCGACAGCATGACCGTGCTGCAGGCAAAGCCGGTGGATGACGCCGACCAGACCGCCTATGCACCGGTGCCGGCCAAAGAGGTTGCAGCGCGCATCCGGGCCGAAAAGCCAGCGGTTGTCTTCGCTCCCCACGTCGAGACCGCGGCCGGAATCGTTTTGCCCGATGACTATCTGAAAACCATCGGCGATGCCGTCCAGGACGTCAACGGCTTGTTCGTTCTCGACTGCGTGGCCTCCGGTGCCCTGTGGGTTGATACCGTAGCCTGTGGCGTGGACGTTTTGATCAACGCACCGCAAAAGGGCTGGAGCGCCTCACCCTGCGCCGCCCTGATTACCTTGAGCGCCCGCGCCGTTGCGCGCATGGAAGAAACCACCAGCAGCAGCTTTGTGGCCGATCTGCGCCAATGGGCTCAGATCATGCAGGCCTATGAGTCGGGCGGCCACGCTTACCACGCCACCATGCCAACCGATGCCCTGGTCGTTCTTCGCGACGCCATGAGCGAGGCGCTCGAAACCGGCCTCGACCTGCTGCGCCAGCGGCAGGAAGAGCTTGGCAGCCGAGTGCGCGAGCTGTTCTACAGCGCCGGTTTCAAGAGTGTCGCTGCTCCGGGCTTTGAATCGTCGAGCGTCGTGGTTCTGCATACCGACGACATCAATATCCACAACACCAGCCTGTTCCGCGAGCAGGGCTTGCAGATCGCAGCGGGGGTGCCGATGAGGTGTGGCGAGCCGGATGATTTCCTCACCTTTCGTCTGGGCCTGTTCGGTCTGGAGAAGCTCACCAATGTGGATCGGACCGTGAAGCATCTGGCAGTGGCTCTGGAAGCGATCCGGAGCTGAGGGCGCGGTACAAGCCCGTCCCGCGCAATCACTGCCCGTCGGCTTTTTCCTGTATCATGGGCGCGAAATGAAATGCCCATAATCGCACCCATATGGCCATGAGTTGCTGGATGATGGTCAGGAATCCGCAGCCTGCGGGTGTGCGGGCGGTTCGCCCGTGGGTGGATTTTGAACTCGAGCCAGCGCAATGAGGACCCATGATGCTGCGTACACTACTCGCCGTTTCGGCACTCTTGATATCGTCTTTTGCATTGTCTTCAGCAGGGCAGGGCAGTGCCCGGGTTTCGGCCCAGCCCAGCGCTGCCGGCCATGACGCGCTGGTAGCGCTTTATGCCGAGTTTCGGGGCTTTGTGCCGCCACAAGTCGTCGAGGGGGTTCCCGACTATTCCCGGCGCGCCATGGAGCAGCAGCACCGCGAGCTCGAGAGCTATATGGACCGGCTGCGGGCGATTGATGACAGTGACTGGCCCATCGAGCAGCGCGTTGACTACATGCTGGTTCTGGCCGAAATGCGCGGCCTGGATTTTCAGCACCGCGTCATCAGGCCGTGGGCGCGCGATCCGGCCTTCTACAGCACTACCGACCTGGGTTTTGGGCCCAAGATGCACGGCGCCATTCACCTGCCTGAGCTGCCTATCGCCAAAGAACAGGACGTAGAGGCGTTGGTGTCGCAGCTTGAGGCGGTGCCAGAGGCCTTGCGGCAGGCGCGCAACAATCTGGTGGAAGCACGCGGCGACCTTGCGCGTCTGGCCATTGCGCAAAAGAAAGTGGAAATCAATGTCTATGGCCAGTTCGCCACGGACGCTGAAGACCATCACCCTTCACTTGTTCGGCCGGCGAAGGAAGCACAGGCCGCGGCCCGGCAATTCAAGGCATGGCTGGAAGAGATAGAAGACACCCTTCCGGATCATGGCGGTGTGGGTCGCGAAAACTATGACTGGTATCTGAAGAATGTCTTGCTGTTTCCCTATGATGTCAACGCCATAGAAATCATCAGCGAGCGGGAATATCAGCGGCAGCTTGCCTTTCTCAAAATCGAGGAACACCGCAATCGCGATATCCCGATGATCGAGCCCGTGACGACCCGCAGCGCTTTTGATGCCAAACGCAAGCAAGAAGATGAAGACCTTCTCGCCTTTCTGAAAGACGACGACTGGATGACGATACCAGCATGGCTCGAGCACGATCCCGATGAGGGTCCGTATGTGTTTCCTGCGGACCGTGACCCTTCGAAACCCGGGCTTTTCGATCCGCCTCTCGATCTGCACTTTTTCTTTCAGGCCGAGTTTCGCGATGGGCGTCCCTTGCGGGCACACAACCTGCCCGGACACGCCTTTGACCGCTTGCAGTATCAACGGGACGATCGGCCCATCCGGGGAGAGCCACGCCTGTTCTTCATCAATGGGATTCGGTCTGAGGGTTGGGCGTTCTACCTTGAAGAGCTGATTCTTCAAGGCGGAATGCTGGCAGATCGCCCGAAAACCCGGGAAATCGACTATATCCTTGGCGCCAAACGCGCAGCGCGCGTTCGCCCGGAAGTGAAAATGCAGTCCAATGAATGGACCTGGGCCGAAGCCAATCGATCCCTCATCGAACGCACGCCCAAATGGATGGATCCCGGCGATGCGGTGGCCGAGTTCGACATCGAGCTCTATCTGCGCCAGCCCGGTTATGGCGTTGGCTATTACATGGGCAAGGTGGAGCTGGAAAGCCTGCTGGCGGAGCGGGCCATGGATCTGGGCGATGACTTCGACATGAAGACATTCCATGACCGGTTTCGCGCAGCCGGGTTCATCCCGATATCGCTGATCCGCTGGATCATGACCGGGCGAGACGATCAGATCAAAGAGATGCGGGGCTCGTTCTGACGCGGGTCCGGTGGTGTTGCAGCGCATGGTATTCAACCTGGTAGCGCGCAACCAGGACGACCACGTCAAGAGCATTGCCTTCTTGATGGACAAGCGCGGGGACTTCGGGCTGGAAGACCTTCGCGCATGTGCCCGAAACGCATCGATGAAACGCGGACGGGCCGAGGCGATTCTGGCCGAAGTCAACGCCGCAGTAGCCGACTGGCGAGGGTTCCTGCGGCAGTCCGCCAACTGACCGGCCGCCGCGCTCGATCGTCGGCGTCCTCCGTCAAGCCGACACCAGGAGGGTGTGCCTCAGGATTGATCCGGCGGCGCTGCACAGGCTGCCATTACCGCCTGAATCTGGGCTTTCATGGAGGGCCGGTCGGGCAGAAACTGGTGTTCGGTAATGGCGGTGCCAACCGTGAAAGCGTCGACGCCGGCGCGGGCGAGCTTGTGGATCATGGCCGGGGTGGAGACGTTGCCGGCGACGATGAGGCGCCCGCGCGGCTGTTGGTCGGTTTCTTCCAGGGCTTGACGAGCGGCGTCTACCAGTGTTTCGGGGCGCGCCGCGACGGCCCGATGGGCCAGCAGGGTGACACCGGAACAGCCGGCGGCCATGGCCCGGCGGCAATCTCTGGCTACGTCTTCGGGGCTGGCGTGCAGGCGGGCCGGATGGCCTTCGGGGCGACCGGCATTGGGATAGTATTCTATGCCCGAGCCGCGCAGCCGGGCCAGCGTGGGGGCCACATCAACGCCGCCGAGCAGGCAGTCGACGCCCATTTCCACGGCCATGGCAGCCGTGCGCCGGGCGGCGCCAGGGCGGGTGTCGACCATTTCCAGGCAGCTTTTTGCGCCCAGCGCCCGAGTGCGGCGATGGTACTCTTCCAGCCGGGCACGGCTGACGCCGACATCCTTGAAGCCGATATGCCGTACGCCCAACGGTACGGCGGCCTCGATGAGTTCGAGCCCGTGGTCCACCGTGCGGTCGTGGCGGGTAAGCATGAAAATGAAGTCCATCGGAAAGGTCGGGCCCGTGCGCGCGTAACACTACATCATAGCGCTACTGGGCTGCCTTTATTAACCGAACGGCATCTGCCGGGCCAGAAATACGATCGGAGCAGAATCCTCGATGTTTCCAATGCGCAAGCGACAACGGGCCCGCCCGGCGTACGGCTCGGGCGAGGGCTCGCCATGAGCGTGCCCAACGAACTGTTGTGTTATTGCCGCCCGGGGTTCGAGCCTGACCTGGCCGCAGAGCTCCACGACAAGGCCGGGCGGCAAGGCTTTGAGGGCGAGGCGCGGGCGCAGCCGCACAGCGGCTGCGTGCGCTACGTGTTGCCGCCAGGTGAGGCCGCCAATACCCTGCACCGCAGCCTGCCGCTGGCGGCGCTGGTGTTCGCTCGCCAAAGCCTGGTAGCGTTGCCGCCGCTGTCGCTGGACCGCAATGACCGTCTGTCGCCGATCGTGGCGCAGGTGACCGCAAGCGGCTGGAACTTCGAAACGCTGTGGCAGGAGACGCCGGACACCAACGCGGCCAAGGCGCTGTCGCCGCTGATCAAGGCGCTCAAACGCCCGCTGGAATCGAGCTTGAAGAAACGCGGCGCCCTGCGACGCAAGGCGGGAGCGCGACGGCTGCATCTGTGGTGGAGCGATGGCGATCGGGTGCAGCTGGGAATGAGTTTTCCCGGCAATCGCAGCGACGAGCCCGGCGGCATTCGGCGCCTGCGTTTTCCGCGGGCGGCGCCGAGTCGGTCAGCGCTGAAACTGGAAGAGGCCTGGCATGAGTTCATTCCCCGTGATCAATGGCCGACGCGACTGGCCGAGGGGATGCAGGCAGCCGACCTGGGTGCGGCCCCCGGTGGCTGGACCTGGCAGTTGGTCAACCGGGGGATGCAGGTTCATGCCATTGACAACGGCCCCATGAACCCGGAGCTGATGGCCAGCGGGATGGTCACGCACCTGCGCAAGGACGGCTTTACATGGATCCCGCCCAGGAGGCTCGACTGGCTGGTTTGCGATATTGTCGACAAACCATCGCGGGTGATCGACATGATGACGCGCTGGCTGGCCAGACGCTGGTGCCGCGAAGCGATCTTCAACCTGAAGCTGCCCATGAAGCGCCGCTGGCTGGCGGTCCGCGATGGATTGGTCAGGCTGCAGGCCACACTGGGGCAAGCGGGCGTGCGCGCAGACATTGCCTGCCGTCACCTCTATCATGATCGTGAAGAAGTGACGGTGCACGTGCGTTTGCTGGATTGACCCTGGCCAGAGGCACCATGGATCAAGAACCAGCGTTACGCTGGCAGCAAAAGATGGCTTTGTGCAGGCCGCGTCTGATGCTTGACGCCCGATGTCGGCGAGCACGTGGTTTGTGTTTCCGGCCAGCCGCCCCGACGATTGATTACAGGCCGCTAGAATGAATCGCAGTCGCGACCCGGGCGGCACGACACCGATTGGCAACGCGGCACGAATGCAGACTTTGACTGGATTGCCGCCAAGTCAACATCAGATGGAAAGACCACCAAGGAGGTTTACCATGGCATTTGCCCTTTCAAACATGCGCGTTAGCAGCAAGTCCTTCGAGGACGGCGGCGCCATTCCAAGCCGCCACACCGGCGAGGGCGAGGATGTTTCGCCGGCGCTGGCATGGCAAGACGCCCCGGAAGGCACCAAGGGCTTCGCCGTGATCTGCCACGACCCGGACGCGCCCCTGGTGCAGAACGGCAGCTATGGCTTCGTTCACTGGGTGCTCTACAACCTGCCGGCGTCGACCACCTCGCTGGACGAAAACAGCTCGGAGGGAACCGCCGGGGTC
>NZ_JBJNIO010000085.1:0-48958 GCF_056324145.1 Wenzhouxiangella sp. YN1 | reverse complement strand
AAGCCTCAAAAATGCCAAATCCTGGCGAATCAATGCCATCCAGACCCACCATCGAGCCGAACCTGCAAGCTGGGTGACCAAAATCCATCAAAGCCGGCTTGACTCAGCGTGAAAGAGGCAGTCTGATGAATAAGCTGGGGTAAGGAAAACGAAGTCAAAATCAGCCTGATGAATCTGATACAAAAAGCCGCTGCCGAGGCTTGCAAGACTTACCCTATTGTCTGTGGTCTCTGGGAAGGCGATGATAAGGTTATCGTTCCGAGAAACGACTCTATCGCCGTCGGTGGCCCGGTCCAGGTCGGAGACGTAGCCCTGCCGCATCTTGTAGAAAACGCAGGCTCGAAATCATTGATCGAAATCGCGAAAGAGACCCAAAAGATCGTTGAGAAAATACGGCAGAGTGAATTATCGGAAAAGGCCGCTCAGGATGGTTTTAAAAAAATGCTCAGCGTCCCAAACCTGGGTATATCAAACATCGGCATGATCGCCCCGGTGAACTTCTTTATCGCCATGTCTGTTCTGCCAACAGTTGCTGCTCTTTGTGTTTCCGCAAAAATCGAGACGCCCATTGCAAAAAATGGGAGGTTGTCATAGCGCCTGTGATCAACTTTTATTTGTCTTTTGATCATCGCGTATTGCAAGCTGGTCCGGTGGCAAAATTCCTGGGAACATTCAAGGAGCTTCTTGAGGATCCCCAAAGGTTAAGTGCTTCATCTCGGATGGCTTCATAGTCCCTCGGCAATCTTCACCTTTCATGGCAAGATCGATCATGAGGGTAAGCGCCCGCGAACCGACACCCTTCTCAACTGAGCCGCCCGGCTTTCCCAGAGGCTCCTCGATTTGAGAGGACACGGCAATGACCAAGCGAATGAGATGCTCCCTGGAAGTCCGGGAGGGTTCGGTTCGCATGGTGTCCGAGCAGGAAGCTGCGAGTAATTCCCAGTGGCAGCCATCGAATCGATTTCTTCGAAGATCGAATGTACGCCGCTGGGTGCGACAGGCTGAGCGAGATACAGGCCAGCGTGCCGGGCTCACAACGTCGGATCGTGAGCGACGCAAGGCACTGGAGCGAGAGAACGTTGAGCTCAAGCGCGCCAATGAAATCCTGCCCAAGGCGTCGGCTTTTTCGCTCAGGCGAAGCTCAACCGCAAACCCGGGTAACGGTGGATTTCATCGACGATCATCGTGAGGTCTACGGGGTCGGGCCGATCCATGCCGAGCTGCCGATTGCCCGTCGACCTATTACGAACACAAGGCGCGCCAGGCCGCGTAGGCCAATCGGTCTATCGGGTGATCGAGCCCGAAGCATCGATTGAATCGGTAGGCGAACGCAGACCAAGCAGCACCGGCCAGGCTGGGCCGACCGCACAACCGATCCGATCGGTTGTGCGGTGGTTGCCGAGAAGGTGCTTTTGGAAGCCATCGTCAAGTAGTCTGCGGCAGGGCCTGGGCGGCTGATCGCGCCCGCTGTCGCGGGCGACGCGTGCGTAGAAGCCGCATGCCGTTGACGACGACCACCAGCACCGAGATCTGGTGAATGAACATGCCGCCGGCCATGTGTACCTCGCCGGCAAAGACGCCGGCCAGCAGCCCGACCACGGTCAGCAGGGCAATCACCACGTTCTGGCGGATGTTGTTGAGGGTTGCCCGGGCCATTCCCACTGCCTCGGCGATCTTGCCCAGATCATCGGCCATCAGCGCGATATCGGCGCTCTCGATGGCCACGTCGGTGCCGGCCGCGCCCATGGCGATACCGATATCCGCCGTGGCCAGGGCCGGAGCGTCGTTGATGCCGTCGCCGACCATGGCGGTGGTGCCGCTCTCGCGCTGAATCGCCTCGATGGCCTCGAGTTTCTGCTCGGGCAGCAGCCCGGCCTGCACCTCCTCGATGCCCAGCTCGCGGGCGACGCGCCAGGCACTGGCTTCGTGGTCGCCGGTGAGCATCACCAGGCGCTTGACTCCAGTATCGCGCAGCGCCTTTAGGGCAGCGGCCGCCTCGGAGCGAATGCGGTCGGCAAAGCCCAGCAGGCCGACAAGTACGCCGTCGACAGCAATCGCCGCCACCGTCTCGCCGCGCTCGCGGATTTCCTCCAGCGCCGCGGCTGCTTGTTCAGGCCACTCACTGACCCGCGCCCCGAGCCAGTCGGGGCGGCCGATCTCGACCCGCCGCTTTTGCCATTCGGCGCTGATGCCGCCGCCTGCGGCAGTCTCGAAGTCGTCGGCAAGCGGGCCGCTGTAATCGGCCGGCAGCGCCCGTTCGACGGCGCGCCCCAGAGGATGCTCCGAGCCGCTCTCGGCCAGCGCTGCCCAGTGCAGCAGGCGCTGGCGGGGCGAAGTTTCATCGGCCATCGTCGGCAGCGCCGGTATCCCGGACAGCGGCGTGACCGTCATGACCTCGGGACGCCCTTCCGTGAGCGTGCCGGTCTTGTCGAAGGCTACCGCACGAATGCGACCGGCCGTTTCCAGATACTCACCACCCTTGATCAGTATCCCGTCGCGTGCCGAACGACCGATACCGGCGATCACCGAAATCGGCGTGGAAATCACCAGGGCCCCGGGGCAGGCAATCACCAGCAGCGTCAGGGCCAGGGCGATATTCGCGGTCACCCCATAGGCGCCTATCGCCATGACGATGATGGCCGGCGTGTACCAGGCGGCGAAGCGCTCGATGAAGCGCTGGGTCGGCGCCTTGGCCTCCTGGGCCTGCTCGACGCGCTGGATGATGCGCGCCAGCGTGGTGTCGGCGCCGACGCCCTCGGCACGAATTTCGAGATAACCGTCATGGCTGACGGTGCCGGCAAACACGCCGTCGTCTTCCTGTTTCTCGGCGGGAATCGGCTCGCCGGTGATGGCGCTCTCATCAATCGCGGCACGACCGCCGAGGATGGTGCCGTCGACGCCGATGCGCCCGCCCGGGCGCACGATCACCGTCTCTCCCGGCTGGACTTCATGCGGCGCCACCGTCGCCTCGCTGCCGTCGCGACGCACCACAACCTCGGTGGGCGCCAATGCCAGCAGATCCTTGAGCGCCGAGCGGGTCCTGGCCAGAGTCCGCGACTCCAGGTAGCCGCCCAGCACGAACAGGAAGGTGACCGCGGCCGACTCCCAGTATTCGCCGATGAACAGCGCGCCGACGGCAGCAATGGTGACCAGCAGCTCGATACTGATCGTGGCGGCACGCAAGGCTCCGAGCGCCCGCAGGGCGATCTCGGTGCCCGCAACCGCAGCGGCAAAAAGCCACAGCACGTCGGTCAGCCAGGCTGGGCCGCCAAGAAACTGGCTGGCGACCCCGCCCAGGCCGGACAGACCGGCGATGAGCGCCACCGTGCCGCGTCGCTGGGCCGGCACGCGCAGCCGCCGCAGCCAGTTTTGCAACAGGTTTATATACTTCATGATCAATTGCCTCAATACGGAGCTGCCGGGCGGTTTGCGCCCGCCCGGCAGCGTGGAATCAGAATGCGCTGACGCGCGCCTCGTAACCGACCTCCCGCACCGCCGCAATGAGGTGCTCGGCCTCGACCCGCTCGGGGTCATGCTCGATCTCGATCCGCCCGGTGGCGAAATGCACTTCGGCATCGGTCACGCCGTCGAGTCGACCCAGCGCCTTTTCGATCTTCGGGATGCAGGAAGGGCAGTTCAGTTCGTCGCTTCGAAGAAGGGTTTTCATCGTTCATCTCCTGAGTGGTGTGTTGATGCAGGAGTAGGTTGAACGATATCGACGACGCACTACATGAGCCGGAACAAGTTGCTCCAGAATCGGCGATAAAAAGCCGTATATGGCTGTTTCAGGAGCGCTTTTCAGGCCGGAAGACGGCTGGAGCGTCGCACGCGACGGCCGTGCGTCAGGGGAAAGGAGCCCGGCGGAAAGAAGATCAGCCGCCGGCGTCGATCTCTTCGGCCAGATCGGCCAGGCTGGCGCGGTCGCGGATGCGAACCCACTGCCGCCCGGTTTCGACATGACCGCTGCGCCGCAGCCCGGACATGACCCGGCTGACGGTTTCTGCAGTGGTGCTGACCATGGCGGCCAGATCCTGCTGCGACAGCGGCGACTGGATCAGAAGCCCGCCCTCATCTGCCTCGCCGAAGCGATCGGCAAGATGCAGCAGCGCCCGGGCGATGCGTGCCTCCACCGGCAGCGTGGCGATTGCCCGGATGGTGTCGTGGGCCGCTTCGAGATCGCGAGCCACGCCATCGAGTGTGGCCAGCGCCACCTCCGAGTAGGTGCGAAGCAGGTGCCGAAAGTCGGCAGTAGTGATTGCCAGCACGCAGCAGTCGGTCTGCGCCTGGGCAGAGTGCGGATAATGCCGCCGCCCGAGCACGGCGAGCCCGCCGAAAAGCTGGCCCTGGCTGAGCAGGTCGAAGACCACCCTGGTGCCCGAGAAGCTGTGCTGAAGCAGCTTGACCTTGCCGTGAGCGACGAGGAAAAGCGCCTTGGCCGGTTCGCCTTCGTGGTGAATCGCAGCGCCGCTGGGGTAGTCGAAGGCCCGAAAATGCTGGTTGACGGCCTCGAGAGCGCCGCTTGACAGGCCGCGAAAATAGGACACATCGCCCAGGATTCGGGCCCGAAGCTCAGTCGAGCAGTGGCCCGGCTGTACGGAACTGTCGCGCAGTGGCGTGGTGCGCTTGCGTCTCATCATCACTTTCCCGAGTCTGGCGTTTGCATGACCGAACTCGACGCGGCCGCAGCGGGTACCGCGCAGGTCACTGGTCATTATGCCGGACCGGAGATCCTTTAACCTGAAATCTTTGCAGACACCGAGTTATATGCGCTATTGTCCCGAAACCACCCTTGAATCGTGACCTGAGGAGACAAAGCCATGAAAACTCTGGCAATCACATTGATATCAGGCGCCGTGGCAACGGGCGTTTTCATGCTGGCGGTCGCCGGCCAGCCTGCCACCACAAACATCGGCGCAGAGCTTCCGCCGAAGCTCCGCGGGTTGTTGATTCAGGAAATGCAGGGGATTCAGCAAGCCAGCCAGCAAATTCAGGCCGCCATGGTCCAGGGCCAGCACGAAATCGTCGCGGAGCGGGCGCAGGCCATCCATGACAGCTTCATCATGGAGCAGCAGATGACGGCCGAGGACGAGCAGGTTCTGCATGACACCCTCCCCGAAGCGTTCGTGGAACGCGATCAGGAGCTCCATGAACTCAGCGCCGGACTTGCCGAAGCCGCGCGCAACGAGGATATGGAAGAGCAGACGCGGCTGTTCTCGGAACTGATCAGCGGCTGCGTGGACTGCCACACCAAATATGCTCCCGGCCGTTTCCCGGGGCTGGATGAGTCAGCTCGATAGCATCTGCTACAGCTCGATTGTCGTGCTTGGTACGCAGCTGCTTTCAGCAGCGCAACAGGAATCCGCGCTTTCGCTGTGCGAGCAGTTAGGCGCTGGCGGGCTTGAGGCTGATGATATGCGTACTCAACGGAGCGTCGACTCCCGACACACCTGCAACAGTGAAAAGAACAGCAGGATGCATTGGGGCCGATTGCGTCTCGAGTTCGAGTCATCCGATCCAGACGACGTTCACCCACCAGACCCAGACAATCGCAGTCCTGATGTTGAATGACCAACCGGCAAGATCGGGTCACCTACTCCTTCTGGTCGTCTCCGGCCTGATCGCCGTGCTGATCGGCTGGGATGTGCTCTCCGATTACGCCTCGGGCGTCGAGCCACTGCACGTGGTCGTAGAGCTGGTCGTACTGCTGCTGGCCGCGACCATGTTCGGTTACATTCTCGCCCGAATGTTGCGCGGACGCCGTGAGCTCAAGCAGTTGCACAGCCGCCTCGATACGGCCCGGGCGGAGTCGCGGCGCTGGCGCTCGCGCTATCAGTCGACGATTCGGGGTTTGAGTGAGGCCATCGAGGAGCAGTTCGGGCTATGGCAACTGAGCATGGCCGAAGCCCAAGTTGCGTTGCTGCTCCTCAAAGGGCTGAGCTTCAAGGAGATTGCCTCTGCTCGCAACACCGCCGAACGAACGGTCAGGGAACAGGCGCGCGCGGTCTATCGCAAAGCCGGTCTGGGCAGCCGCTCGGAGCTGTCGGCATTTTTCCTGGAAGACCTGCTTCTGCCTGAATTCGATGCCGATCCATAAGGCACAAATCGCTGTCTTGTCAGGATCCTGAGCACCCTCTATGTCATTTGCCCGATGGCTGGTAATTGCCTGAACCTCTAAGCTTTTGGCAACTGCCGGTGGCCGAATGCGGTTGGCCGGGCTGACTTTGGTTGCGATGGAGGCGGGTCAATGAATAGAAAAACTAGCGTGACGATGCACATGGCATTCGCAGCAGTGCTTGCGATGGTTTCGGCTCAGCTTGCGGCTATGCCTGAGTTCGCGCGCAAATACGACATGACCTGTGCGGCCTGTCACGCCGCCTATCCCAAGCTCAATCAGTTCGGCGAGTTTTTTGCCGGCAACAACTTCAAGCTCGACAACTGGGATGCGGGCACGCTCGATACCGGCGACAAGCTGCTCAAGCTGCCGGAATATCCGCCCCTGGCGGTTCGCGCCCAAGGCTATTTCCAGGCGCGCGAGGCCGGCAACATCGACCCGATCAGCGGAGAGCAAACCCAGGCCTCCACCGACTTCCAGTCGCCCTACCTGATCAAGCTGATCTCAAGCGCGCCATTGAGCGAGCACATTACTTACTATTTTTACGCCATCTTCGGCGAGAAGGGCGGCAACGGCGAAGTCCTGGTCGAGGACGCCTGGTTCCAGCACGACGACATCTTCGGCTCGGGCGCCAGCATGATGCTGGGCCAGTTCCAGGTCTCGGATCTGATGTTCCCACGCGAGGTGCGCCTGCCCTTTCAGGACTATGTTGCCTATCGCATGGCCGGCATCACCTACGAGCGTGGCGTACTGTTTGAGCGCGCTGCCGGCCCGCTCGATATCGGCCTGGGATTCGTCAACGGCAACGGCATCAAGTCGAGCTTCGACGTCAACACGCCCGGTTTCAATCGCCCCGACAATCTGTTCGACAACGACAATTCCAAGACCGTCTTCGGCCGCGTCGGCTTCGACGTCGGGCCCGTGGGCGTCGGCCTGTTCGCGCTCGACGGCCGCCAGCGTGCGGCCGGCGGACCGGCCGGCCTGGAGACCAGCACGCGCAACAGCGACAAGCGCGTCGCCGGCCTGGATCTATCCGGCGCCATCGGCGGGCGCTGGTACTGGTATGCCCAGTATCTGTGGAACGAGTGGGACGGTTTTCTGGATGCCAATCCCGATACCAAATATTCCTGGGATGGCGGCTTTGCCGGCCTCGACTACATCCACAACGACCGCTGGGCGTTTTCGGCACTCTACAATTACGCCGACGCCGGCGACTTCAAGAACACCGATACCATCTACGAGGGCATCGACCTCAACAGCCTGACGTTCACGGCCTCGTACTACTTCATGCGCAACCTCAAGGGCATCATGGAGTTCAACGTCGACTTACTCGACGACAAGCGACAAGCCGGCGACTACTACACTGGTCACCTCGAGCAGGAGCACTATTTGCTGCTGGGCTTCGATGCGGCTTATTGACCGGACATCCCGGCGGCGCGGGCCGCTGGCCGTGACGGTGGCGGCACTGATGGTCGTCGCTTGCGCCGCCCCGGCCATTGCCCTCGACGGCGCCGGCATCCGCAGCTTTGCCGTCGAATCCGACCCGCCCGGCGCCGAGGTGGTCACCATCACCGGCACTCACGGCACCACCCCGCTGACCCTGACCGAACGCGACATCTATCCCAACAGCTATCGCCCCGAGCAGCAGCCGCAATACGGCGTGGTCACCCTGCGCAAGTCCGGGTGCGAGGAAATGAATATCCGGCCGGGTGACGGTGACATCATCAACGGTCTGTCTCTGGTGCTCGATTGCGGCGCTGGTAAGGCAATCAGCGACGCAGCGCTGCCGTCAGCGACGACGCGGGCCACTGCGGCCGACGATAACGGGCGCGCCGCGAAGAGGCTCACCCAACTGCGCTTTCTCCAGGAGCTGCTCGAGGAAGGCCTGATCACGGCCGAGGAGGAGGCCACGATTCGCCAGCGCATTCTCGAGCAGCCCTGAAGGTGGCTGGTCTCGAGCAGTCACGATCGCACGCATGATCAACGCACAAGTGCTGGTCGCGGAATCGGTCACGACTTTGTCGGGCTGGGTTACCAACGCAACCAGAAAGGGCTGATGAACGTATCGATCCTCATCCCCGCCCGCGACGAGGCCGGCAATCTACCCGGGCTGCTCGATGAAATTGCCGCCGCCATGCGCGATCGCGCCTACGAAGTGCTGGTCATCGACGATGGCTCCGGCGACGAGAGCTGGGCACTGCTGCTCGAGCGCGCCCGCACCGATCCGACCCTGCGGCCGATCCATCACGGGCACAGCGCCGGGCAGAGCACGTCCATCTGGCAGGCCGCTCGCCTGGCGCGCGGGCGCTGGCTAGCCACGCTCGACGGCGACGGTCAGAACGATCCGGCCGACCTGCCGCGGCTACTCGACTACGCGGCCGAGCACGACCTGGCGCTGGTCACCGGCTACCGGACGCAGCGCCGCGACAGACGGATAAAACGCCTGTCCTCACGCGTTGCCAACGGCGTGCGCGCCCGCTTGCTTCGCGACCGCACCCCGGATACCGGCTGCGGTCTCAAAGTCATCGACCGGGCGGTTTTTCTTGACCTGCCTTATTTCGATCACATGCATCGCTTTCTGCCGGCGCTGGTGCAGTCCCAGGGCGGGCGCTGCGCCTCCGTGCCGGTCAATCATCGCGCACGCGAGCGCGGTCGCTCTCACTACGGGCTGCACGATCGCCTCTGGCCGGGCATCGTCGATCTGTTCGGCGTGATGTGGCTTATCCACCGCTCGCGCCTGCCGGCCGCGATCGAAGTGACCGATCGTAAAAAGAACAATCGCGACCTGAACAGACGGAGGTCAGCATGATGGCGCCGTGGCCGTGGCTGACGGTGGGCTTTCTCGGCCAGGCCCTGTTTTCGGCGCGCTTCCTCGTCCAGTGGATCGCCAGCGAGCGAGCGCGTCGCAGCGTGGTGCCCCTGGCTTTCTGGCTGTTGAGTATCGGCGGCGGTCTGACCCTGCTCATCTACGCCATTCATCGCCGCGATCCCGTCTTTATCGTCGGCCAGGCCGGCGGCCTGATCATCTATGGACGCAACCTGATGCTGATCTACGGCGAGCGCCGCCAGGCGAGCCGGAGCGACGGCATCGACGACTGATGCGCGCGCCGACGAAGACCGTTCGCTGGCTGTCCGGGCAGCGTTTCGCCTGGCTGTTTCTTGCCGCCGTCGTTCTTTTTGCCGCCGGCATCGGCCTGCGCGATCCCTGGCCGGCCGACGAGCCCCGCTTCGTGCTCAATGCCCTGGAGATGATCGAGACCGGCAACTGGCTCGTTCCCCATCGCGCCGGCGAGCCCTATCCCGACAAGCCGCCGGTGTTCATGTGGGCGCAGGCGGCGGCCCTCCTGGCCACCGGCTCGGTAAGAGCCGCCTTTTTGCTGCCGTCGATTCTCTCCGGGCTGGGCATTCTATGGCTGGTCGTCGACCTTGTCGCTCGCCTTCACGGCCGCCGAATCGCCATGCTCGCCGGCCTGGCGCTGCTGGCGACGGTGCAGTTCATGCTCCAGGCCAAGACGGCGCAGATCGATATCATGCTGTGCTTCTGGACCACGCTGGGCGCCTATGGCCTGATGCGCCACGCCCTGCTCGGGCCGGAGCGGCGCTGGTGGCTGATCGCCTGCGCGGCCATGGGCCTGGGCGTGATCACCAAGGGCGTGGGCTTTCTGCCGCTGCTGATGATCCCGCCGTGGATCCTGCTGGCGCGGCGCGGTGCGGCCCACAGTCCCACCGCCGGGGATCTGCTCACCGGCCTGGGCGTGATGCTGGCCACCATCGCCGCCTGGGTGGTGCCGATGGCGCTCTATACGACGACCAGTGGTGATCCGGCCCTGCTGGCCTATCGCGACGACATTCTGCTGCGCCAGACCGCCGAGCGCTATGCCGACCCATGGGGTCATCTCCAGCCCTGGTTCTATTTCATCGTCGAAGTCATTCCCTGGGCCTGGCTACCGCTGTGGCTGGCGCTGCCCTGGGCCGTGCCCAACTGGTGGCGTCGGCTCAAGCGCGGCGACGCCCGCACCCTCCTGCCGCTTTCGGGCGTAGTCCTGATCCTGACCTTTTTCAGCCTGTCGCCCGGCAAGCGCGGCGTCTACCTGCTGCCGACCGTGCCGCTGCTGGTCATCGCCCTGGCGCCGCTGCTGCCCGGTTTGCTGGACAAGCGCGGCCTGCAGTGGCTGTGCACTGCCGTTCTGGCGCTTCTCGGCGCCCTTTTTGCCGCCGGTGCCATTGCCGGCGCGGCCGGTTTCGAGCCGCTGGCGGCGCTGGCAGAAAAACACCAGGCCTGGCCTTGGCTCTGGTGGACCGCTCTGGGCGCGGCGGTGGTCGCTTTACTGGCCTGGCTCGGGCCCCGCCGCGGCGCATTTGCGCTGGCCCTCTGGTTCGGGCTGTTGTGGCTCAGCCTGTCGCTGTTTGCCTGGCCGGACATGAACACGAGCCGCTCCCCACGCCAGATGATGCACAAGATCGTGGCGATCACCGGCCCGGAGGCCTGGCTGGCGCTGCCCGATTTTGGCGAGGAATTCGTTCTACAGGCCCGCCAGCCGATTATCCATTTCGGCTATTCGACGCCTACCGAGCGCCAGGCATTGCGCGCGTTCGACTGGCTGAATGAATCGCCGCAGCGCCGCTGGCTGCTGGTCGCGCGCGAACATCAAGACCTGTTCGACTGCCTCGATCTGGACCAGGCCCGGGATCTGGGCTTCCAGAACAGCCAGTACTGGTGGCTGCTGCCCGGGACCGCGGCGGGCGACTGTCGTGGCGATCGCGCGGCCGCCCCGCTGTATGTGGCCCCGACCTCGCTGCGCCCGGATCCGTGATCCGCCGTAGCCGGCGCAGCCATCAAGCGTCGCTGGAAAGACAACGCTGCACGCTGAGATTTGCACAAGCCGTCTTGCATGATAAGGTAGTGAGCAATTACTATCTTGTCGGGAATCATGAATGAACAACCGCCGCAAGAATCTTTCAGCCGAGCAACGCCGGGCCGTGACCGTCGAGTCCGTCGTTGAGCTGGCCGGCTCGCAAAACCCCAGCGAAATCACGACCGCGGCAATTGCCGAACGCATGAACGTGACTCAGGGTGCCTTGTTTCGGCACTTCCCCAACAAGGCGGCCATCTGGCAGTCGGTAATGGAATGGATGGCCGAACGCCTGTTGACGCGACTGGACCAGTCCGTAAAGGGTATCGACTTGCCCCTGGACGCGATGGAAGCGATGTTTTTAAGCCATATCGACTTCGTGGCCGAGCATCCCGGCGTGCCCCGGATGATGTTCGGCGAGCTTCAGCGCGCCAAATCGACGCCGGCCAAGCGCATGGTGCAGACCTTGATTGCCCGCTACGGCGAGCGCCTGCAGCACCTTGTCGATGCCGGCAAGGCCCGCGGCGAGGTGGCCGAATCGGTCGACGGCGAAGCCGCCGCAACGCTGTTTATCGGCATGATCCAGGGCCTGGTCATGCAGTCGCTGCTGCTCGGCGATGTCGCGCATCTGCGCCAGGCCGCCCCCGGCGTTTTTGCCATTTACCGGCGCGGCATCGAGCAGGCTTGATGAAGCGCCGGCCCTCAAGGTTGCAAATTTTCCGGACATTTGATTGAAGGAGAAAAACCATGCCCAGCACTGACTTTCATGAACGCTTCGAAGACCTTTCAGCCGAAACCCGCGATATGCACCGGGCCATCGTCTCTTTGATGGAAGAGCTTGAGGCCATCGACTGGTACAACCAGCGCTGCGATGCCTGCAGTGATCAGGAGCTTGAAGCCATCCTGGTCCACAACCGCGACGAGGAAAAGGAGCACGCGGCCATGGTGCTCGAGTGGATCAGGCGTCAGGATCCAACCTTTTCCGGTTATCTCAAGGAATTCCTGTTTACAGACAAGCCCATCGCCCATGACTGATCCGGGCTTTGGCGCCGGCGGGTTTGAGCCGCCGGCAGCATTTTGGCTACTCCAATAAGGAGCCGACATGACAAGACACAAGCGACGTGATGCCTGGGTTTGGGCCACATCTCTGGTTGCAGTCGGATTCGGCCTGCTGACCCTCAAGGAAGGCGGTTCCGTTCTGTTTGTCGACGGGCCGGCGCGCGCCGCGGCTGGTGATTACGTGCCGTTCGTACTGTGGTTCAACTTTCTGGCCGGCTTCGCCTATCTGCTTGCCGGCATCGGCCTGTGGTTGCGCCGGCGCTGGGCGCTGTGGCTGGCTCTCGCTGTCGCTGCGGCAACCGCCCTGACCTTCGCGGCTTTCGGGCTGCACGTTTATTTCGGTAGCGCCTTCGAGCCGCGCACGGTCATTGCCATGAGCCTGCGCACCGCGGTGTGGGCCGCCATTGCGGGGATTGCCTGGTGGCGGCTCCTGCCTGAGACATCCAGCGGAGAACAACAATGAACATCACCTTTCTTGGTGCCGCACGTGAAGTGACCGGTTCGTGCTTTCTGGTTGAGACCGAAAGAGTCCGCTTTCTGGTCGATTGCGGCATGATCCAGGGCGGACGCGAAGCATCGCTGCGCAATCATCAGCCGTTTACATTCGATCCGCAATCCATCGATTTCGTCTTGCTGACCCACGCCCATATCGACCACAGCGGCTTGCTGCCCAAGCTGGTGAAAGCCGGCTTCAGCGGGCCCATACTCGCCACGTCCGCAACCGCCGATCTGCTGGAGGTCATGCTGCCCGACAGCGGCTACATCCAGGAGAAGGACGCCGAGCGGGCGCGACGCTACAGGAAGTCCTCGCGCACCAGGAAAGAGACCCTGACACCGCTCTACACCCAGCAGGATGCCCATGACAGCCTCGAGCAGGTCCAGCCGATCAGCTACGATCAGGAACTGACCCCCGCGCCCGGCGTGCGCTGCCGCTTCCGAGATGCCGGCCACATCCTGGGCTCGGCCATTATCGAGATCTGGCTGAGCCAGGGTGGGCAGACCAGAAAGCTCGTGTTCAGCGGCGACCTCGGTCAACCGGGACGGCCGATTCTGCGCGACCCGGTGGCGATCAGGGACGCGGATTATCTGATCATCGAATCGACCTACGGCGACCGCAATCACAAGGATCTGGTCGCGACCGAAGATGAACTGGTCGAAATCGTCGAGCGCACCCTGGAGGCCGGCAATGTCATTGTCCCCGCGTTTGCCGTCGGCCGCACCCAGGAGGTCATCTACCACCTCCATCGCCTGAGCCGTGAAGGTCGTCTCAGTGGCCTGAAGATATTCGTCGACTCACCGATGGCGACCAGGGTCACGCGAATCACCCAGCGGCATATGGCGCTGTTCGACGACAACGCCCGTCAGCTCGCCGGATGGTACGCGCTCGGCCAGAACCTTCCCTATCTTCACTTTACTGCCAGCGTCGAGGAATCCATGGCGCTGAACCAGATCCGCTCGGGCGCCATCATCATTTCGGCCAGCGGCATGTGCACGGCCGGGCGCATCAAACACCACCTGCGCCACAATCTGCCGCGGCGCGAATGCAGCGTTCTGATCACCGGGTTTCAGGCTCAGGGCACGCTCGGCCGAAGGCTGGTCGACGGCGCGGAGCAGGTGCGCATCTTTGGCGACGATGTTCCGGTGCACGCGTCAGTCCACACCGTTGGCGGACTGTCGGCGCATGCTGACCAGGCGGCGCTGCTGGCCTGGGCGGCCCATTTCAGTCCTTCCCCAACCAGGACCTTTGTGGTGCATGGCGAGGAAAAAGCCGCACTCACCTTTGCCGAACGACTGCGAACGGATCACGGCTGGGCGGTGACCGTCCCCGAAGCTGGCCAGTGCTTCGAGTTGATCAAGGCAGCACCCCAACCGGAGCCTGGGCGATGAAGACCCCGATTTCTTCCGCTGGCAAGGCACGCTGGGCTTTATTGGTCGTCGCCGCTGTCATTGTCGCTGCCGGCCTGCTGCTGTGGTGGCTGCTGCCGGAGCGCGGCGACGACGGCGTGCTGCGTCTGTACGGCAACGTCGATATCCGCGAGGTGGAGCTGTCTTTCCGCCAGCCCGGCCGCCTGATGAGCATGTCGTTTGACGAAGGGGATGCCGTGAGCGCCGGTGAGGTCATGGCGCAGCTCGACGCCGAGCCCTATCGTGAACGGCTGGATGCGGCACAAGCCGAACTGGCCGCGGCCCAGGCTGAACTGGACAAGCTGCGCGGCGGCAATCGTCCGCAGGAGGTCGCGCAGGCGCAGGAAGCCGTGAATCGGGCGCAGGCGGGTTATTCCGAGGCGGATCGCAACTTCGAGCGCCAGGCTGCCCTGCTCGAATCGGGCGCCAGCAGCGAGCGTACCGTCGATGCCGCGCGCGCTGCACGCGACCGAGCTGCTGCCACCCTGGCTTCGGCCAAAGCAACGCTTTCGCTGATCCAGGACGGCTTTCGAACCGAGGACATCGCCGTTGGCCAGGCGCGGGTGGCGGCCGCCGAGGCGGCCCTGGCCCAGGCGCGCACCGCGCTGGCCGATACCGAACTCGTCGCCCCAACCAACGCCACCGTGATTGCGCGAGTGCGTGAGCCGGGCAGCATGGTAGCCAGCTCCACGCCGGTCTACAGCCTGAGTCTGCGCGATCCGGTCTACGTGCGCGCCTATATCAGCGAGCCGGATTTGGGCCGTATCGCGCCGGGCGCGACAGTGCGCGTCCACACGGATTCTTCCGACAAGGCGTATCGCGGCCAGGTCGGCTTTATCTCGCCGCGGGCGGAATTCACCCCGAAAACAGTCGAGACGGCAGATTTGCGCACCGACCTGGTCTACCGCCTGCGCGTGGTGGTGGCCGATGCCGATCAGGGCCTGCGCCAGGGCATGCCGGTCACGGTCGATATCGACACGCGTGGCTCGGGCAACGAAATCGCCCGCGGGCAGTAAGGATGAACGCGCGCGCTGCCAGCGACGCTGTCGACCGGCCCGGCAGGGACGCCGCGGCCGTCGTCATCGACGGCGTGGTCAAACACTTCGGTAAGGTCGAAGCCCTGCGCGGCCTCAGCGCCAACATCCATTACGGCCGTCTGACCGGCCTGGTCGGCCCCGACGGCGCCGGCAAGACCACCCTGATGCGAATCATGACCGGGCTGCTGGTGCCCAACGACGGCCGCGTCACCCTGGCCGGTTTCGATGTGGTTGACGACAATGACGCCATCCACATCGCCAGCGGCTATATGCCGCAGCGCTTCGGGCTCTACGAAGATCTGTCGGTGATGGAGAACATGCGCCTGTACGCGCAGCTTCGCGGCATGGCGGCCGATCAGCACGCCGACCTTTTTGAAAGCCTGCTCGACTTCACCCGCCTGGGCCCCTTTACCGAACGCCTGGCCGGCAAGCTCTCGGGCGGCATGAAGCAAAAGCTGGGGCTGGCCTGTGCGCTGATGGCAAAACCTGAAGTGCTGCTGCTCGACGAGCCCAGCGTCGGCGTCGATCCGGTCAGCCGCCAGGATCTGTGGCGCATGGTCCAGGAGCTGACCGACGAGGGCATGGCCGTGGTCTGGTCGACCGCTTATCTGGACGAGGCCGAGCGCTGCGAGACAGTTCTTTTGCTCAACGAGGGCAAGCTCGAGTTCGACGGCCCGCCGCAGGCGCTGACCGACCGCATCAAGGAGCGCAGCTTCCGCCTGGAGCAGGTTGGCGACGAGCGGCGCGCCGTGCTCGCGCGCGCGCTGGATCTGAGCAGCGTCGGCGACGGCGTCATCCAGGGCGATGCCGTGCGCGTGGTGCTGCGTGAAGACGCCGAGCGCGGCGAAATCGATGCGCTGGCCGCCGAGGTGGGCGCAAGGCTCGAACCCGTACAGCCGCGCTTCGAAGATGCCTTTGTCGACCTGCTCGGCGGCGGTCCGGGCGGCACCTCGGCGCTGGCCGAGCGGATTGATGCGGTCGAGCTCGAGTCCGACATTGCCGTGTCGTGCCAGAACCTGACCAAACGTTTCGGTGACTTTACCGCCACCGACAGCGTCAGTTTCGAGGTTGACAAGGGCGAGATCTTCGGCCTGCTGGGCCCCAACGGCGCCGGCAAGTCAACGACTTTCAAGATGCTCTGCGGGCTGCTCAAACCGACCGAAGGCGAGGCGCAGGTGGTCGGCAACGACCTGCGTCACGCCACGGGTGAGGCCAAGGGCCGGCTTGGCTACATGGCGCAGAAGTTTTCCCTCTACGGGCTCTTGTCGGTGCGCCAGAATCTTGACTTGTTTGCCGGCGTCTACGGGCTGGAAGGCCATATCCAGCGCGAGCGCATCGACGAGATGGTGCAGACTTTCGATCTCGGACGATACCTTGGCACCTCGCCTGATTCACTGCCGCTGGGCTACAAGCAACGTCTTGCACTGGCCTGCGCGCTGATGCACCGCCCGCCGGTGCTGTTTCTCGATGAGCCGACCTCAGGCGTCGATCCGATCACCCGGCGCGAGTTCTGGACCCACATCAACGGCCTGGCGCGAAAAGGGGTGACGGTGATGGTCACCACCCATTTCATGGACGAGGCCGAGTACTGCGACCGCGTGGCCATGATGCACCGCGCAAAGCTGATTGCACTCGACACTCCTGACGCGCTCAAGCGCGAGGCCAGAAGCGAAAAACGCCGCGATCCGACCATGGAGGATGCCTTCATTCACCTAGTCGAATCGGCGGAACTCGACGACGAGGCGCGCGCCAGCGCCAAGGCGGTGACATGAACAGCAAAACCGCTACGCTTCAGCCTGACTCTGCGTCCAGGGAACGCGCCCGCCACGGCTTCGACCTGGCGCGCCTGATCGCGCTGGTGCGCAAGGAAAGCCTGCAGGCGATCCGCGATCCGTCCACCATCCTGATCGCCTTCGTGTTGCCGGTGGTGCTGCTGTTTCTGTTCGCCTATGCGGTCTCGCTGGACGTGCGCGAGGTGCGCATCGGCGTGGTCCTGGAATCCGATGCCGCCGCGGCGCAGTCGCTGGCCGCGGCGTTCGCCGGCACCCGCTATCTGAAGGTCACGCCCGCGCGCGATCGCCGCGAAGTGGTCGATCAGATCGTCTCCGGCAGGCTGCGCGGCTTTGTCGTCATTCCGCAGGATTTCGAGCGCCGCCTGACTGCGGGCAAGGCGCAGCCGCTGGTGCAGGTCATCACCGACGGCTCGCAGCCCAACACGGCCAACTTCGTCGCCAATTACGCCCAGGGCGTGGCCCAGACCTGGGCTGCCGGCCGCGGCAACAGCACGCCGACACCGGCCATTGCGCTGGAACCGCGCTACTGGTTCAACGCCGAGCTCGAAAGTCGTCGTTCGCTGGTGCCCGGTGCGATTGCCATCGTCATGACCATCATCGGCACCATGCTCACGGCGCTAGTGGTCGCGCGCGAGTGGGAACGCGGCACGATGGAGGCGGTGCTGTCGACGCCGGCCTCGGTCGTCGAGATCCTGATCGGCAAGCTGCTGCCCTATTTCGTCCTCGGCATGATCGCCACCCTGGGCTCGGCGGCATTGGCCGTGTTCGTCTTCGACGTGCCCCTGCGCGGCTCGCTTCTGGCGCTCATGACGCTCTCGGCGGTGTTCCTGGTTCCCGCGCTCGGTCAGGGCCTGCTGATCTCGTCGGTGACCAAGAACCAGTTCCTGGCCTCGCAGGTCGCGCTGTTCTCGGGCTTTTTGCCCTCGTTTCTGCTCTCGGGCTTTTTGTTCGAGATCGACGCCATGCCGCTGTGGATACAGGCGATTACCTACGCGATTCCGGCGCGCTATTTCGTCTCCTCGCTGCAGACCGTCTTTCTGGCCGGTGATGTCTGGGCGGTGTTCGTGCCGGATCTGGCGGCGATGACAGCCATCGGTGTGCTCTTTTTCGCGATTGCCAAGAACAAGACGCGCAAGAACCTGGAGGCCTGAACCATGCGCCGCCTCCCCAAACTCTTTTTCAACGCCCGGCTACGCGCGCAGATCGTCAAGGAGCTGCTCAGCATCCTGCGCGACCCGCGCAGCCGCCTGGTGGTGTTCGCACCGCCGCTTTTGCAGCTTCTGGTCTTTACTTTCGCCGCCACGCTGGAAGTGCGCAATGCCGAGATTGCCGTTCACGACCGCGATGCCGGGCGCTGGTCGCACGAGCTGGTCGCAAGCGTCGGCGCTGCCGATTTCATCAAGCGACTCCACACGGTACATAGCCCCGACGAGCTGCGCCGGCTGATCGACGAGCGCAAGGTGATTGCGGCGCTGGGTATTGCGCCGGATTTCTCGCGCAGCGTCGCCGCTGGAAACACGGCCACCGCGCAGGTTATCGTTGACGGCCGGCGCAGCAATGCCGGCCAGATCACGGTCGGCTACCTCAACGCGATTGCCGCCGACGTGAGCGCTGTTGCCCGCCCCGACAGGCCGCTCAGCTCCCCGGTCAGCGTCCGCCACTGGTTCAATCCCAACCTGACCTATCGCTGGTTCATTGTCCCGGGCCTGGCGGGCATCCTGATGTTCTTCAGCGCGCTGATGATCACCGCCCTGTCGATTGCGCGCGAGCGCGAGCTGGGCACCTTCGACCAGCTTCTGGTCTCGCCGACGACGACCGTGGAGATCATCATCGCCAAAACCGTGCCGGCGCTCGCCATCGGTGCCGCGCTGGGGCTGCTGATGATCGCCGCCGCAGCGTTCATCTTCCAGGTTCCTTTCACCGGTTCGTTTTTGCTGCTGCTGCCCAGTCTGCTTTTGTTCATCCTGTCGGTGGTCGGCATCGGCCTGATGATTTCCTCAGTCTCGGCTACCCAGCAGCAGGCCATTCTCGGCAGCTTCGCCATCGGCGTGCCGGCGGTGCTGATGTCGGGCTTTGCCACGCCGGTGGAAAACATGCCAGTCGTACTGCAGTGGCTGGCCGAGGCGATCCCGCTCAAGCATTTCCTGATCATTGTCGTCGGCACGTTTCTTAAGGCCATGCCGCCGGCCGACATCATCGCCAACACCTGGCCGCTGGCGGTCATCGCACTGGTAACGCTGACGATGGCAACACTATTTGTCCGCGGCCGCCTGCAGTGAGGCCGGATTGGTGGATGCGAAACATGAAGACTGTGCCATGACAAATGTAACTAAAAGACGAAACTACGACGCCCATGTGCCGGCCGCCGTGCTGGGAGCACTGCTGCTGAGCGCCTGCGCGGTCGGCCCCGACTACCGCGAACCGCCGCCGGTCGATACCGGCAGCGGCTGGACCCAGCCGGTCGAGGCCGAGGCGCAGTCGCTCGATCTGGCGAGTTGGTGGACATCGCTGGGCGATCCTGCCCTGAACCGGCTGGTGGCCACCGCGCTGGCCGATAACCTCGATCTGCGTCAGGCGCGCTGGCGCATCGCCGAGGCGCGTGCGCTGCGCGATTATGCCGCCGGCGCTCATGCGCCCCTCCTCTATGCCGACGCCGGCGTGACCCGGCGCCGGCAAAGTCTCAACGGTCCGCTGCCGATCGGCGCCATTCCCGGACTCGATCGCAACCAGACGATCTACGAGGCCGGCTTCGACGCGGCCTGGGAAATCGATCTGTTCGGCTCGACCCGGCGCGCGATGGAAGGCGCTGAAGCCCGCCTCCAGGCGGCCCAGGCCGACGCCAGTGCTGTGCGCATCAGCATTGCCGCCGAGGTCGCGCGCAGCTATCTGACCTTCAGAGGCGCGCAGCGCGAGCTGGCCGTGCGTCAGGCGTCGGTGGCGACCCTGCAGCAGACCGCTGAGCTGGTGGAAAAGCGTTATGCGCTCGGGGACGCCGCCCTGGCCGACGTCGAGGCCGCCCACGCGCGCCTGGCGGCTGCCGCCGCCGGCCTGCCTGCCATCCGGGCCCGGCAGCGGGCCGCCGCACTCGGTCTGGGCGTGCTGCTCGGCGCGCCGCCGGAGCGCGAGCTCTCACTGCTCGATACTGCCGCCGCGCCGCTTGCGCTCGCGCCGTTTCCGACCGGCGAGCGCGCCGATGTGCTGCGCCGTCGGCCCGACGTGCGCGCCGCCGAGCGCCGCCTGGCCGCCAGCAGCGCCGACATCGGCGTGGCTACCGCGGAGCTCTTTCCGAAACTGTCCATCGGCGCCGGCGGCGGCTTCCAGTCGCTGGACGCCGGCAGTCTGTTCGAGTCCGGTAGCCAGACCTTTTCGATCATGCCGCTGATCTCTTGGCGGGTGTTCGACGGCGGTCGCGTGCGCGCACGGGTTCGCGCCAGCGAGGCGCGTCACGAGCAGGCGGCGCTGGCCTACGAGCAGGTCGTGCTGGCCGCACTTGGCGACGCGGAACGAGCCTTGAGTAACTATCTGCACGGTCTCGATGCCGTGGCGCGCCAGCGCGCGGCGGTGGCGGCCGCGCGTCGCAGCTACGCGCATGCACAAGCGCGCTTCGAAGTCGGCGACATTGCCTTAACCGATCTGCTGGCCGAAGAGCGGGTCCTGCGCGACGCCGAGGATGCCCGGGTGCGCGCCCATACCGCTGCTGCGATTGATCTGGTGGCCCTGTTCAAGGCCTTGGGCGGCGGCTGGGACATGCCGGAGGTGCCCACTCCCGTCGCCGACACTGAACAAGGCGCAGTTACGGACGACCGGCAGGGCAATGGTTGAGAGTCTACGACAACCATCCCTGGTCCGGCCGGCCGTCCTGGAGCCGGGTCTCAGGGCCGCCATATGGCGCGGCACGCGCCGACGGATGCGTGTGCCCCGACCGGCGTCGGCGCGCTGCGCCGTATGGCGACCCGTGAGACCCGGCTCCGACCGTCCAGCGCTTGTGCATCTGCCAGCAAAACCACAGCGCGCAAGCTCAAGGAGGCACAATGATGATCGATGCCGAAGAACGCCAACGCCTGCTTGAGGCGATCTACAGCGGTCCGGCCTGGCACCTGGCGCAGGAAGATACCGAGTTTCTAGCCGGGCCCGATCTGCGGCCGCTGCGCATGCAGCTCGAACTGCTCAAGCCTGAACACGCCCTGCGCGAGCACAAGATCGCATCGACGGTCGTCGTCTTCGGCAGCGCGCGGATTGTCTCGCCTGCGCAGGCCCAGGTTCCGCCTGTCGGCCGCCGCCGGCTCGCCCAGGCCCGCCACTACGAGGAAGCACGGCGCTTCTCGGAGCAGATATCGCGCCGCTTCCAGCGCGAGCAGCGGCGCGATTTCGTTGTCGTGACCGGCGGCGGACCGGGGATCATGGAGGCCGCCAACCGCGGCGCCTACGAGGCCGGCGCGCGATCGATCGGACTCAATATCACCCTGCCGCACGAACAGGCGCCCAATCCCTACATCACGCCAGAGCTGGCGTTCCGGTTTCACTATTTCGCTCTCCGCAAGATGCATTTTCTGCTGCGCGCCAAAGCGCTGGTTGCCTTTCCGGGCGGTTATGGCACGCTCGATGAACTGTTCGAGGTTCTGACGCTGGTGCAAACGGGCAAGATGCCGCGCGTGCCGATCATTCTGGTCGGCACGGAATTCTGGGACCGGCTGATCGATTTTGACTATCTGGTGGAAGAAGGCTTTATCAGCGCGTCCGATATACAGCTTTTTGCGCGCGTGGACACGGCCGAGGAGATCGTGGCCATGCTCGAGTCCTTCTACACCGGCTGCCCGCCGGATCTTGAGGCAGAGCAGGAGTGAGCGCGTGTCTTTTGCTGTTCTCTTTTTCGAGCCTCTGTTCCGATACGGCCTGAGACGAACGATGCGGGCACTGGCAGCCGTTGCCCTGCTGCTTTCGCCGGCGGTGGTCCATGCACTCGGTGCCGGCCTGAATGACGCGGACGATTGTACGCAGCAAGATACGCTGCGACTGCGCGGCGGCACGGTCAGGCTGGAAAACGATCTGATTGCCGATACCGACCACAACTACACCAACGGCGTGTCCCTGGCAGCGGTCTCGCACGATTTTTCCGGCCGGCCACGCGCTGAATGCCTGCCGGGGCCGGTCCGGCTGCATGCGCGGTTCATCAAAGCGATGAACCCGAAATTCTGGGCCGATGCTGCGCACGCGGACACTACCTGGAACGTGGTGGCCCGATTCGGCCAGGCCATGTATACGCCGGAAGACCACACCCGCAGCGATCTGATCGCCGATGACCGGCCTTATGCCGGCCTTCTCTATACGGGTCTGTCATGGAATCGCCGCAGCCATCGACCCGACGCAGGCTACGAGGTGCTCGACACCCGCGAGCTGACTTTGGGGATCATCGGCCCCTGGTCGCTGGCCGAACAGTCTCAGAATCTGGTCCATGACGTGCGCGGAATGGACCGTTTTCTCGGCTGGGATCACCAGTTGCACAATGAGCCGGCCTTCAAACTTACCCTCGAGCGCAAATTCAGATCCTGGGCCGGCAGCGGCGCGATCCAGCCGGGCTGGAGCGGCGACGTGATCGGCAGCTACGCCCTGCGCCTGGGCAATATCGAGACCGCCGCCGTCACCGGGCTGGTGCTGCGCGCCGGCTGGAATGTGCCCAACGACTTCGGCAGCTATCCGATCAGCCCCGGCGCGGAAAGCCGGCCGCCGTCGGCGAGCGTTGACCTACGCGGTGAACAGTCGCAGTCCGCGCGTGCACCGCGGCCCGGCGTTCACGCATTCGTCAATTTCGAGGCCAAGGCGGTGGTCTGGGATTTTTCGCTCGACGGCAACCTGTTTCGCAGCAGCCACAGCGTCAAGCGCCGCCCCTGGGTCGCGCAGGTGGCCACCGGCATCAGCAGCCAGTGGCTGGTGCGCGGCCGCGGCGTGCGCCTGGCGCTGATGCGGGTGTGGCGAACGCGCGAGTTCGACGGGCAAGGCGACGATCATGTCTTTGGTTCGATGGCGCTGAGCATCGAGTTCTGAGCCCGCCTTCGAAGAGGATGAAGCGATGAGCACCAGGACCTCGTTCGTGCGCAGCTCGCGCGCGCAGTGGAGCTCGGAGCCGGCATTCATTTTTTCCATGGCCGCGGCCGCCGTGGGCCTGGGCAATCTCTGGCGCTTTCCCTATATCCTCGGCGCCAACGGCGGCGGGGCGTTTTTGATTGCCTATTTCGCCGCTATCATCATTGTCGTTCTGCCGCTGATGATCCTGGAAGTGGCCGCCGGCCGGCTGGCCCAGGGCAGCGTGGTCGCCACCTTCCGCCAGGTCAACCGTTTCGGTACCTTCTATGGCTGGTTCGTGGTGCTGGTGACGACAATCATCACCAGCTATTACCTGGTCATCACCGGCTGGACGCTGGGTTACGCGGTTGATGCGGTACGCGGCGAGCTGCGCCCGTTCGATGCGTTCAGCTCGGGCTACAACTCGCTGTGGTTTTTCCTGATCGTGGCGGTGCTGGTCGGTGCCGTGCTGATCCGCGGGGTGGCGCTGATCGAGCGGATCTCCTGGGTGCTCATGCCGGTGCTGTTGCTGGTGATGATCGGCCTGGTGGTGGCGGCCAGCCAGACCCCGGGCTGGACCCAGGCCAAGGACTTCTTCTTTCAGGTCGACTTCTCGCGCCTGACCGACAGCAAGCTATGGGTGTTCGCCTTCGGCCAGGCCTTTTACTCGCTGGCCATCGGCCAGGGCTATCTGGTGACCTACGGCAGCTTCATCCCGAAAAAGACCCACGTGCCGCGCGCGAGCGTTATTGTTGCCGCGACCGAAACCTCGGTGGCGCTGCTCGCCGGCTGGATGATCTTCCCGTTTCTGTTCAGCCACGGACTTGCCCCCGACGAGGGCAGCCAGCTCGCCTTCGTGACCCTGCCGCGCGTATTCGAGAACATGGCGGGCGGATCCTGGATCGCGACTCTGTTTTTCGGGCTGTTCTTCGTCGCCGCTTTCAGCTCCAGCGTGGCCGGCACCAAGGTGCTGGTCGCCGCCATCGCCGAGGAGCTGCGCCTGAGCAATACCACCGCCGTGATCGCGGTGACTGCCCTGCTGCTGGTGCTGGGCAGCGCCTCGGCGCTGAGCTTCACGCCGCTGAACTGGCAAATTGCCGGCGAGCCGGTGCTCGATGTGCTCGACCGCGTGGCCGGCGGCAATCTGGTCATTTTCTCCGGCGTGGTCGGTGCCGCCTTGCTGTGCTGGTTCGTGCCGGCACACAGAATCGTCGGCGTGCTCGGCGCCCGCGGCTGGTGGTGGGAATGGCGGATCTATCTGATCGGCCGCCTGTTACCCCTCGCCCTCCTGCTCTGGGTGATGATCAGCCATTTGCTGACGCTGGTCAGTGCCGATTAGCGGATCCCGCGTCACGGCTCGTTCGTCGTCGACGAGCCGCCGAACACAGCGCCGACCGGCAGCTCGTGCAAGGCCTCGCCATCGCGCAGCACGAACAGCGCCTGCATTCCCCGTTTTCTGGCCAGTCCCGGTCCCGCCTCTTCTCCGAGCGCCATCAGCGCCGTGGCCCAGGCGTCGGCAAGCATGCTGCTGGCCGCGACGACGCTGACTGCGGCGAGCCCGTTCGACACCGGGCCATTGCGCCCCGGCTGCATGGTGTGCGAAAGCTTTCTGTCGCCGATCTCCACCCAGTGGCGGTAGTCGCCCGAGGTGGCAATGGCGGCATCGTGCAGGGTGATTACCCCGGCCACCTCGCGGATGCCGTGCACGGGGCGCTCGAGAGCGAGTGCCCACGGCTCGCCGCCGCTTTTGAGCCCGCGTGCGCGCATCTCTCCGTCGATACCGACCAGCCAGGCGCCAATGCCGTAGCCGTCGAGACAGCGCGCCATCTCGTCGACCGCAAAGCCCTTGGCAATGCCGGACAGATCCAGTGACACGGTGGCGTGCTTGCGCACTCGGCGGTGCTTGGTATCGATCTCCAGCGCTTTGCCGGCGGGTGTGCGGGCCATATCAATGAGCGCTGCGATGCGCGCGTTATCGGGCCTGCCGGCGCCCGGGCCGAAGCCCCAGGCGTCGACCAGATCACCGACGTTGATATCGAACGCGCCGCCGGACTCCCGCTCGATACGCACCGCGGCGGTGAGCACCTCGATGAGTTTTTCCGGCACCGTCAGCCACTTGCCCGACGGCGCACGATTGAGCCGGCACAGATCGGAATCGGCCCGCCAGGTCGACATCTGCCGGTCGACCGTATCGACGGCCGTGAACAGATCGCGGGCGATGGCGGCCTGCGGTATAACGGGCGGCGCGTAGAAAACCGCCGTGTAGCGGCTGCCCATGGTCGGGCCGTGCAGTTGGTAGCGCTGCAACGCCGGCGGGGGCGAAGAGGATTCAGTAGACATCTTCACGATAGCGTCCCTGTAGCTGGAGCGTGGCGACATCGAGGTCGAGCGACTCGACTACCTCGTTCAATGCCTGTCTGACGCCGCTGGCCATGTCGCGCCCGCCACAGACGAGAACCTGGGCGCCGTGCCCGATCATCTCGCGGACGCGCATGCGATCGGCCACGAGCTTGTCCTGTACGTAGTTGCGCTCGCTGACCCGGGAAAATGCGGCGTGCAGGCCGCTCAGCCGCTGGTCGCGACGGTAGCTGTCGAGCTCGGCCTCATAGAGAAAGTCGGATTGCGGGCTGCGACCGCCCCAATAAAGGTGCATGGGGCGGCGCGCGGCGTTGTGGCGGATGAAACCGGCCAGCGGCGCGATGCCGGCGCCGGCGCCGATCAGGATCACCGGGTTCTTGCCGGCGGCCGGGCGAAAGCCCGGGCTCGGCTTGATGAAGGCCTCGATCGTGTCGCCGATCTCGAGGGCGTGCAGAAAGCCCGAGCACAGGCCGCCGGGGCGCTTGCGCACGCAGATTTCCAGCACCCCGTCGCGCGCTGCCGAGGCGAGCGAATAAAAGCGCGCCACGTTGCTGCCCGGCGGCAGAATGCCGACCAGATCGCCGGGTTCGAAACGCGGCAGACAATGCGACAAACGATGGCGTTTGCGCAGCCGCCCTGCACGCGCGCCGTCCCGGGCCGGGGCCTGAAAGCGCAACACGGCGGTGGGCGCTTCCACATCCGCGCCGTAATCGCTGCGCTCGACCAGTTCGAGCGTGGTGGTGCGCGGCCGCGCCGGCGTGTGTTCCAGTTCAAGATCAAACCCGATGGCCTCTCCCAGCGCATCGCCCCAGCGGGCGAAGTCCTGCGCTGACTGGCGATCGACGGTGTCGAGCGCGAGCAGGCGCTGCCAGCCCCGGCCGGCGAGCGCGCTATCGACCGTCATGGCGAAGCCGCAGAACTGCGGGAACTGCCGGTCACCGAAGCCGAGCACCGCGAATGGAACCCCGGGGGCGTCCGGGAGGCGCTCGAGGCGGGCCAGAAAGCGGCTGGCCGAAGCCGGCGCATCGCCATCGCCATAGGTCGCCGCCAGGATCAGCAGCCGTTCGGCGCTGCGATAACGGGCCGCGAGCTGGTTCATGGGGGCGGTATGCACGCGCTCGCCGCGCTGGATGAGTGCCTCGTGCAGCGTTCTGGCAAACCCCCAGGTGCTGTTGTTCTCGCTGCCGACCAGAATGACGGTCTGTGCCGCATTGGGCGCGCTGTTGGCGGCCAACCTCGGCATGGCGCGACGCCGCCGCCACCAGATCAGCACCCCGGTCACTGCCATGAACGGCACGCTCAGTGCGGCCAGGCCGAGAATCAGCCCGAGCCACCACAGCCCTTCGCCGGTATGCAGGCTGTAGATGAGCTGATGGACTTTGCGCCCGCTGCTGTGCGCCTGCCAGGAGAGAAACTCGCCGCTTGCCTGATCGATAAAGCCCGCCCCGGTTCGGGTGGTCAGCGAGTACACGTCGGTCGGATCGTCGGCAAAGGGATAGACCAGCTCGCGCAGATCGCCGAGATCCGTCGCCTGGAACGCGGGCAGTTCACCGACCGGCCTGGGTGGGCCGCCTGATACCTGTGCGGGAAATTCGGGCGCCGCCGCTGATCCTGACGGGATCAGGTCGAAGGTGGCAGCCGACATATAGGCACCGGTAAGCGCCGAGAGCAGCAGGGCCAGAAATGCCGCCCGGCCCAGCTCACCGTGCAGACGCTGACTTGCTGTGCCGCGGATAGGCCGCAGCATCTGCCGCCAGCCGCCAAGGCGGGCGGCAAGCAGCAGCGCCCCGGAGATCGTCAGGGCGAGCATCAGCACTGCAACAATGCCGGCCGCCGCCCGGCCGGGTGTGTCGAGCAGCAGCGAGCGGTGCAGGTTCTTCACCCAGCGCGAGAAGGACGAGGGTTCATGGGCGGCGATGCGCTGTCCGGTCTGCGGGTTGACCACATCGGCGCCCACCCGATTGCCGTCGCTGTAGTAGACGACGATGGCGCCCGACGGCTTGCGCTCGATCTGCTCGGCTCCCGGATAGGTGTCGGCGAGCGTTTCCGCCAGATCGGCGACGCTGATCTGCCCGGCGACGGGCACGGTGGACCCGGCCCGTTCAAGCGCCGGATCGAGCGACAGAATCGCACCGCTGGCCGCGATCACGACGACAAGCCCGGCCGCGATCAGGCCCGGTAGCGAATGAAGTTGGCGCAGCATGAATGGCTCAGAGATCGTAGCGCAGGGACTGCACGTAGCCGCGGCCGGTGACCGCTTGTCCGGCGCCTTCGGTGGTCAGCGCCACGCTGGCATCGGCCCGGTTGTCGCGCATGTCTTCAACGGCGGTGTCGACCCGGACCTCGTAGCCCGCATCGATCAGGGCGTCGGCGACGTCAGTGGTCACCGTGAGAGTCCGGCCGCTGCCGACGCTGGCACCGGTCAGGCCATCGTATTCGCTGCGCTGCTGGCGGCTGCCGCGGGCCCAGCCGCGCAGGTGCTTGTAGTACTCGGTATCCTCGCCCGCCACCCAGAGCGTTTCATGGTAGCGGCCGTTTGCGTCGGCGATATAGAGCGCGACATAGGCGCCATCGCCACCGTAGTTCTTCAACCGGGTAGTGAACGTGACCTCTCGCCCCTGGGCAAGCGCAGGCAGCGAGATGGCGGCTGCAAGGCAAAGTACTCCGGCAAGTTTTTTCATGGGATGGCCTCCGCTTTCGTTATGTGTGTGAGGCAATCTACCGGCCCAGGCTGACAGCAACCTGAAATTGCGCGGCCAGGGTATGCGTTTGCGGTACAAATGTTTCTGCCGGATGAAAGAAGATAATGCGGCGAGGCCGGGATGGCGGATATAAAAAACGCCGGAGCCGACAAGGCTCCGGCGCAGCAGGTTTGCTTTGCGATCCGGCGAGCGTCAATACCCGCCGCGGTCGGATTACTCGATCCGAGCCGTCGGGCGGTTGTCGGATTCGCTGTTATCGGCGCTGGAAGGCTTCATGGCAGCGCCATCGGACTTTGCCTTGTCGCTGCCGTAACGATAATCTATCTCCAGCTTTCTGATCTGGAGCGTATCGGGCGCATACTCGGCCTCGATTTCGTTGCCATCGGCGTCGGTGGCCTTGATTTCGTAGCAGCCATCGTCGACCTTGATGCGATGAATATTCCAGTCCGGATGTTGCTGTTCGAGCTGCTGGCGCAGCGTCTCGCGCGGCTGCCAGTCGGCCATGGGCACATTGCAGTCGTCATCGGCGAAGGCGGCTGAGGTGGTGGCCAGCAGTAGCAGTGCGGCGGCAGTCATTGTACGGTGCATGATTGGGCTCCTTTTCCTCTGAACGAGGCGCCACCATAACGCGGTTTTCTGACAGCAAGCTGAACACCCGTAACCCGCGCGGCTCAAGGGACAGGCAGTTTCGATACCAGACAATTCAGGTCAACGTCAGGTTCAGCGAGTAGCATGGCGACGGAATGATGAGCACAAGAGGCGCTCGTGCGAATATTGCTGGTTGAAGACGCCGCGCAGCTCGGCGAGGCCGTGCGCGAACAGATCATCGACGATGGCCATGCGGTCGACTGGGTGCAGTGCCTGCGCCACGCCGAGGCGAGCGCTCGCTCTACCGCCTACGATCTGATCCTGCTCGATTTGATATTGCCCGATGGGCACGGTCTCGACTTCCTGCGCCGGCAGCGTGATGTTGGCAAAAGCACGCCGGTGATCATCCTGACCGCGCGCGACCAGATCTCCGATCGCGTTGCCGGGCTCGACGCCGGCGCCGACGATTATCTGGTCAAACCCTTCGATCTGACGGAGCTGTCGGCACGCATCGCGGCCGTGGCGCGGCGCTACAGCGGCGACCCCAATCCCCTCAAGCAGGTGGCCGACCTCGAGATCGATCTATCGAAACACAGCATCCGCAGCGACGGGCGGGCGATCGACTTGACAGCGCGCGAGTGGGCGCTGTTCGAGGCCTTCGTGCAGCGCCCGGGAGCGCTGCTGTCGAAGGCACAGCTCGAAGACCGCCTCTATGCCTTCGGTGCCGAGGTCGAGAGCAACACCATCGAGGTCTATGTCAGCCGCCTGCGCAAGAAGCTGGGACGCGAGCGAATCGAGACGGTGCGCGGCATGGGCTATCGGCTGGCTGACAAATGAGTGGCCGTTACAGTCTGCAGCGCCGGCTCGGGATCGGCCTGACGCTTGTCATGACGCTGCTGTGGCTGATCGCCGCGGTCGCCGGCGGTCTGATCGTGCGCCACAGCCTGGACAAGGAGCTCGACAGCGCTCTGGAGGCGACCGCTGAGCGCATTCTGCCGCTTGCCGTGGTCGAAATCATGAACCGCGACAATCCTGATATGCCGCAACAGATCGCCTCGCTGCGCGCACGCCAGGAGCATCTTGCCTACCAGGTGCGCGATGCCGCCGGCAACACGCTGCTGCGCGCGCGCAATGTCGATGCAGGAATCTTTGCCGAGCGCCCGCGCCGCGGCTTCTACACCACCGCAACCCACCGGATCTACGGCGCGGCGGCCGTCAGCGACACCCTGTTCGTCGAGGTCGCCGAACCGCTGGCCTATCGCCGGCGCGCGACAATCGAGGCCAGCACCTCCCTGCTCCTGCCGCTGATCGTACTGGTGCCGCTGAGCCTGGTCGGCATCTGGCTTTTGATCGGCAACAGCCTGCGCAGCGTTCTGGCCTACCGGCGCGCGGTCGCGACCCGCGGCCCGGGGGATCTTTCACCAATCGCCGGCGAGCGCCTGCCGAGCGAGATCCTGCCTATTGCCGAGGCAGTCAACGAACTGATGGAGCGGCTGCGCCGCACTCTCGAGGCCGAGCGCAGCTTTACCGCCAACAGCGCCCATGAGCTGCGCACGCCCCTGGCCGAAGCGCTCGCCCAGACTCAGCGCCTGCAACGGCAGGCCCCGGCCGGCCCGCTACAGGAAAGAGCGGCCCGCATCGAGCAATCCCTGCGCGGCCTTTCGCGCCTGTCGGAAAAGCTGATGCAGCTCGCAAGAGCCGAAGGCGGCGGCCTGCTCGCGCCGGCGCCGCAGGATGTCGCGCCGATCCTCGAGACCCTGATCGACGATTACCGCAGCGCCGGCGAACGCGTTCATCTGACGCTGCCATCGTCAGGCGCCGTCGAGTCCATCATCGATCCGGACGCACTCGCAATCCTTGTGCGCAACCTCATCGAGAATGCCCTGAAACACGGCACGGCCGATCAGCCCGTCGAGGTCGAGCTTGACGCCGATGGCCTGCTGAGCGTAATCAATGCCGGCCCGATAGTGCCCGCCGCACAGCTCGAACACCTGACCGAGCGCTTTAGGCGAGCGCACAGCACAGCCGACGGAGCCGGCCTCGGCCTGGCGATTGCCAATGCGATCGCCACCGGGGTCGGCACTACTCTGACCCTCACCTCACCAGCGCCCGAGCGAGCCGACGGTTTCTCCGCCACCTTCAAACTGCCCTGATCCAGATCGACGCCGCCGGCCCGGGGCTTCCCGACGAGCTTGCCGGGTCAAGGATCGGTTTGCGGCTCGTCATCGCGCACCCTGAGAAAGCTGGCGAAGCGCGGCAGGCCGGTTGCCGTGTAACCCCGGTAGCGGAATGTGATCAGGCTGCCAATGGCCGGCGGATGGCGCCGATCGGTGTCCGCAAAACCGGTGCCGATGCGAAACCGGCGGCCATTGTCCAGTTCGACCTCCAGTGAGCCCATCATGCCCCGGTACTTTCCCTTTCCGGGCAAATGGCGAACGACGGTGGCCTCTGCATCCTGATGGGTCTTGACCTTGAGCAGATCATCGGAGCGGCCGGCCTGATAGAGGCTCGCCTTGCGCTTGAGCATCAGCCCTTCTGCACCGTTGGCCACGGCTTCGGCAAGCTGCGCCATCAACGCCGCGTGGCTTGCAACCGGGCGCTGCTCGACCAGAGCCAGATAGCAAGCGCCCGATGTCTCCACCAGTTCTTCGAGCTGACGGTAACGCTGTTCAAACGGCGTGTCCCGGCCAGGCTGGTCAAACACATGGAAACGCACCTGGCGCCACTCGCTGTCGATCGGTTGACGCTTGCGCACCACGCCCGATAATTCGGCAAAGCGCTGCCGGCCGCTCCACAGCTCGCCGTCGAGCGGCTGGTCTGGAAAATCTTCGGTGAACCAGTCCGGCGCGGCGTACACATTCCCGCCGCGGGACCAGAACTTCTCGCCGTCCCAGTAGGCCCGGACGCCATCCAGTTTTTCGCTGACCCAGTAGGCCTGAAGGTCCACTCCGGGGTGATAGACATTGGCCAGTGGCAGGGCCGGTGCCTGTGCGTTGTCGGGTCCGGAAGCGAGGGCGGATGACAGCAGACAAATCAGGCTCAGCGCCAGAAGCAAGGATCTGGATTGACCGGTTTTTTGGTGTGGCATGTCCATTGGCCCCGCTTGCCTTGGATGTATGTATTCTGGATCAGGCCGGGAGCCCTGTCCAATGACGCATGAACCTGAACGAGCTGCGTATTTCCAACGACAAGTGAGCCTGAAGGTCGGTCCAACTGCAGGAAGAATCAGCTCGACCCGACAGCCCTCCTTCTGCCAGCACGGAATCAGGCAAGCATGGCTGCGGCGGAGACATTGCTGCGCGGCCTGCGGCCGCTTGCCCTTCGGTCTGCCGCTGCGCTCCAGCGATTGCTCGGCAAGCCTCGAAAGTCGAACCGAATCCCATAACGATTCAGCCTAAGTCGAGTAGCTAATCCAGTAATGGATTCGCTACTCGACTTAGGCGCGGCTGTGCTTCGCAGCACTTCCTGGAGTGCTTCACGCTGAGCGGCGTGCTTGTCCGGATTCGCTTCCATCAATCGTCGAACATTGTGTAGCTTCCACCTGACCGCTGGCAGCTCTGCGGCATGCGCGAGTTCGATGATAGAAAAGTCGGGTGTGGCGTCGTGCAGCGACAGCAGAAACTCTGTGGCTTTGATATCGAGTCTCGATCGGACATCGTCGATCAGCCGACTTCGCGTGTCGCACAGGTCCTCGAGCGCCACCGGATTACGGGTCATGCCTGCAAACTCCTGTCGATAACGCTGCTCGAGGTCGTTGGCACGGGGATCAAGCAGTTCGTGCGGCGGACGATTTGAGCTCGCTAAGTACACCAGAAAGGCGCGGAACAGGTCGTCGGTCAGCCCTTCGTTGTCATACAACAGCTTCACGTCGAACAGATCTCGTGGGTGCTGACGATCCAGAGCGGCGTGCAGTTTGCCGCCAAAAAGATCCTCGAAAGACACCACCTGACTTTCAGCGTAGCCGTAGCGATCCTGAACAGCCTCGCTGACCTCCCGCAATTCAGGCTCATGGACGACACCACGCATCACAGGCGAGGTCCCGATCTTGATCTCAGCGCTGCCAAGCCAGGCAAGAATTCGGGTCTCGCTGCCACCGCCGCCGGCCGCACGTCGTGCCTGTGCACCGCTGATCGTTCGCTCGATGCCTGTGGCAATCCGGTCCAGGGCCGCATCGATTTCAGCAAGGCTGGCGTCACGGGTCCGGATCGGGAGATAAGTCAGGTCGATGTCAATGGACAGACGAGGTAGGTCACGGTAGAAGAGGTTGATGGCTGTTCCACCCTTCAGCGCGAAAACCCGCTCCTCGGCGACGACCGGCAGGATGCGAACCAGCAGCTGAACCTGCGCAACATATGCGTCAGTTCCCATCCCTGCCCTCATTTCCGGCTCCTGCAAACGCCTCGGGCACAACGATGCGGTAGCGCGGGTGGATCCGGCCGCCTTTCACCAGGGCCCGATCACCACGCCCGAGATCGAAAACTTCGGGATTGACCCGTTTTCGCCAGGCATGGCCGTGGCGATCGGCAAATACGAAGAACAGTCGTCTGACTTTGATCTTCCTGCAGTCATTCAGCAGCGAAGACAGGAGTTTGGGACGCAGGGTCGTCAGCCCTTCGAACACCATATCCAGGTTATGGAAGCTCTCACGGTCCGGGAGTTCATCCAGGGCTTCCAGTACGGCACGCTCCGGCCCGGACATCCTGATTGCCCAATCCCATGGGGGGATCCCGCTACTCCCCGGGCCCTGCTCACTTCGGGCTTCCGTCAACCCCATTTCGGGATCTGTAAACAAGCGCTGATTGCGGATTTCGAGCGGCGCATCCAGAGACAGCTTTTTCGGCCAGCTCGGAAGTTGGGAGCCGTAGAGATAGACCGGCGCCTTGTCGCCAAGCGCCAGGTAATGGCTGTAGCCCTGAAGTGTCAAGGCCGTCATTCCCCCCACATGGACGGGGTAGCGCATGATGTGCTGCACGGAAAGCACACAACTCTTCCAATCGACTTTCTCCGACGACCGGGAGTTCGGAGCCGGACGACGAAAGACGCCGTGAGCAAGACGTTCCAGCCAGCCCTGCTTAACGTAGTCATAGGCCGACCGGCGCCCGATACCATTGGCCTCCAGCCAAGCAGAATCCACGATAAATCCAGGCGGCACAGCCTCCAGCAGAGCCTTTACGTTTCCGTATTTTTGTCCGTTCATAACGGACATATTAACAGTTCTCTAAAGGCTACGCCGGGGCACACTTTAACGTTCTGACTATTAGTCCACTATAGCCGGACAAATGCGGATGACGCTAAAGGCACCGAGGGTGCTGATACGAGTACGGCGGATCCGGGCGGCCAACTTGGAGAGCCGGCACCAACTTTGTCCCGGGTCGCCCGCTGCCGCCTCGCGGACGGTCATCGCCGAAGACAGCATGTCCATGTAATCCACGACAGCTTCGGCTGCCGGTTCGATTCCACCATCAGGCGGCCACGCCGTGGGCGATCCGGCCGAGCAGATCCTCGACCTCGCGCGCGCCAGTTTCGGTGACCGCGAATTCCGCCGGCGGGGCGCCGCCTAGACTCCGGTTGGGCGTGCTCATCCATTTGCTAGCGTCACATTTGCTGCCGAGAACGTCTGCGGCCCCACCGTACAAACCTGCGGGCCGGACAAACCGGTCCGACTCGTCGGCGGTGAAACGGCCGCTGCGTTTTCGCCGCTGAAAGGTACTGGAGGAGATACGGAGCGCTTTTAGCAGCAGGGTTCAAACGGCGTGTCCCCGCCAGGCTGATCAAATACATGGAAACGCACCTGGCGCCACTCGCTGTCGATCGGTTGACGCTTGCGCACCACGCCCGATAATTCGGCAAAGCGCTGCCGGCCGCTCCACAGCTCGCCGTCGAGCGGCTGGTCCGGAAAACCCTCCGTAAACCAGTCCGGCGCGGCGTACACATTCCCGCCGCGGGACCAGAGCTTCTCACCGTCCCAGTATGCCCGGACGCCATCCAGTTTTTCGCTGACCCAGTAGGCCTGAAGGTCCACGCCGGGGTGATAGACATTGGCCAGCGGCAAGGCCGGTGCCTGTGCCGTGCCGGGTCCGGAAGCGAGGGCGGATGACAGCAGACAAATCAGGCTCAGCGCCAGAAGCAAGGATCTGGATTGACCGATTTCTTGGTGTGGCATGTCCATTGGTCCCGCTTGCCCTGAAAACCCCTCGGCGATGTTTCGCGTCGGGGTTGAGCCTAGCTCGGACTATTCATGACCCAACCTACTACGACGACCCCAAGCCCCGCATCCGCGCCGTTTCGCTCGGTCGCGCATCCTCACCGTACAGGCGAGTACGATTCCGGTCCGCTCGGTCGCGAAGCGCCCCGGCTACGGGACCTGGAGCCGTCTCGCGACGGCCGGGTCATGAATAGTCCGAGCTGGCGGGTTTCAACGCCGCGGCTGGCGGCTCACCACCAGGTACCGTCATCCCAGTTGCCCTGGTTCCAGATCAGCGCATCTGCGCCGGCGGTGCCGCTGGCGTTGCTTAGGTGACAGGACTGGCCGCTCGGTTGCGTCTGTACGTTGACCGCCCACGACGTGCCGGGTGGCACGCTGGTGGCAAAATCGTACGCGCCGCTGTTGTGAATGGCGTGGCTCTCGCTGATGCTGCCTGCGGCCAGGTGCAGCACCAGGCCGGTGCCGGTCAGACCGCTGACCGTGCCGCCGATCTGGCAGCACTGTTCAAAGCGGTCGGCGAAGATGCGATCGCCCGCCCCGGCCAGGCTCGGGGCCAGCAGCGCGGTGAGGCAAACAATGACAAGAGGTTTCATGGTGCTCTCCCGGTGTCGTGCAGCGTCAATAGTCTTCAAACAGGCTGCCGGCGGCCCAGTCGGAAGTGCCGAGAGCGCTGCGGTTGTGGCCTCCGCTGACGGACGAGTAATCCCCGCTGGCTGTGTTTGCATAGCCGCCGCCGACGGACGAGTAATACCCGCTGGGTGTGTTGTAGCTGCCGCCGCTGACGGAGGAGTATTCCCCGCTGGCTGTGTTGTAGCTGCCGCCGCTGACGGACGAGTACTGCCCGCTGGCTTTGTTCCCCGAGCCGCCGCTGACGGACGAGTAATACTCGCTGGGTGTGTTGAACCGGCCGCCGCTGACGGACGAGTAATACCCGCTGGCTGTGTTGTCAACGCCGCCGCTGACGGAGGCCGAAGTTCCGTTGATCACGTTACCTCGTCCGGCAACAAAGCCGCCGTATCGCGAAAAGGCATTGGCTAAGCCTACTACCAGGTTGTGCGAGCCGCTGCGCTGGTTGGCGCCCCAGATTTCGCCATTGCTCTCGCAGTCGGTCTGGTTGTCGTACCAGCCATCGGAACAGAACTCGATGCCCGATGAATCTGTTTCGTTGTAGCCAACCATCAGATTGCCCAGGCCGTTGATGGTGTCGGTGGTGCCCTGGCCGTTGACCACCTGGACATTGACGGCCTCGAAACGGGCGGTGGGCTGGCTGGTGACCGGGTCGGTCACCAGTGCCAGCTTGCCGTCCAGCGCCAACACGGAGTTGCCCTGCACAGCGGCCAGATCGCTTTGCAGGCTGGCGATGGTGCTGGCCTGATTGCTGACCGTGCCCTCCAGACTGGTGATGGTGCCCTGCTGGGCGAGCAGTTGCTGATGGAGGTAGTCGATCTGATTCTGCAGCGCGGCGAAGTTGGCATTGAGTTAGTGCACCATCTCACTAGTGTCCGACAGAATTCACAATAATTTCAATTGGTTGGCTCCACAGGTGCCTTCTTGAGGCAACCCCGGATCCATAAGCAGCTGATTCAACGGAACATTTTCGAATGGAGTCACGCTCAGAATCTGTAGCATTGAGTGCAGGGAAAGTGGAATGACGAGTTGCTTTTTCGCGATCGCAACCAGCAGATAGGTGGCTATGGCGATCCAGATCTGACACTTCACGGCGTTCTCCGAACGCCCAAAGAACTGGTTGATGCGAAGATGCTGCTTGATCCACTTGAAGAATAGTTCGACTTGCCATCGGCTCCGATAAAGATCGCAGACCGTCTGTGCGGTGATCTCGAAGTTGTTGGTCAGAAAGACCAGTGTCTTGCCAGTCTCCGGGTCTTTCAGGCGTACCCTTCGAAGCAACTTGGGATAAGCCTTTTTGGAGTAGAAGCCGGTCAGCCTGATTTTTTGATCGCAGATCAATCCAGTCGTTTTGTCGACTGGCTGTGAGTTGACCCGTTTGAACTTCAGGGGCTTCTTTGCGCGAGTAACGAAGAAGGCGCCGGCCTTGTTGATGGTGAACAATCGCTGGAAATCGACGTAGGCGCGGTCCATGACATAGAAAGCACCAGTTTCTGGGTCGAACAAGTCGAGAATGTTGACATCGTGCAGCAGACCGTCGGAAACCAGTATGAATGCTGGGATAGCGCCCCTGAGGTCGAGCAGCGTATGAATCTTGACTGCAGCCTTGGTCTCTCGATAATCGGCCCAGGGAAACAGCGACAGGCACAAACTGATCGTCGTGGAATCGAGGGCATAGACCGTTCCCTCGAGGTCCAGTCCGAGATCCTCTTTGGCATAAAGCCGGCGAGCGGTGCCGATCAACGACTGTGCAAACTCTGCGTAGATGCGCCAGTCGCGACTTTCGTTGGCATCGGCCACGTTGGAGCGAGTGATATTGCCCCGGATGCCCATGTGATAGAGCTTGGAAGGTTGGGCCAACAAACAGCCCTCGATATCGCGCAGACTTCGCCGGTAGGTCAGTTGAGCGAAGGCCATGCACAAGAACTGATCCCGACACCGGAATGTACGAGCATTGAAGTCGCCGTTGTACTTGGTTACCAGGCGCCGAAAAGTATGCCAGGGCGCAAACTCCATGAGCTGGGAGAACACCAGTTTTCCCGCATACATCAGCTTTCCTCGAGCAAATCTGGAAAGCCTGGACTGGTTCAGTACTCAAGTTCAAGTCGGTGACACCCCGAAATACGCATAAATCATAGATGGATCAGGAAGTTACTGGAAATGGCACACAAATCTGTCGGACACTAGTGGCACCATCTGTTCTGTAATTTCGGTGGCCCTGGATTGAGGTAGGCCACCGGCTTATCCTTTCGTCGGAGTTTTCGACGACACAGACGAAAAGGAATCAACCGATGACCTACCAAGTAGAGGATAGCGCTCTTGAGCACATTTTTGAACTGCTGGCCAACGAAGGATTCGACGGCATGGGTGAGGCGCTTGGCGTGCTGCTCAACGAGATGATGAAGCTCGAGCGCGGTCACCACCTGCGTGCCGGCCCGTACCAACGCACCGAACAGCGCCAGGGCTATGCCAACGGCTTCAAGCCCAAGCGGGTCAAGACCCGCATCGGTGAGCTGGATCTGGCCGTGCCGCAGACGCGCGCTGCGGATTTCTACCCGAGCTGCCTGGAAAAAGGCCTGAAGTCGGAGCGTGCCCTTCGGATGGCGCTTGCCGAGGCCTACGTTCAGGGCGTGTCGACGCGCAAGATGGCGCGCTTGAGCGAGGAGCTGTGCGGCATCGAGGTCAGCTCCAGCGAAGTCAGCCGGGCGGCCAGTGCGCTCGACGAGACGCTCTCGGCGTGGCGGAACCGGCCCTTGGGCGCGATGCCCTACGTCTATCTGGACGCGCGCTACGAGAAGGTCCGCCACGGCGGCCGGGTGGTCGACTGCGCGGTGTTGCTCGGCATCGGCGTCGATGATCAGGGCAAGCGCAGTGTGCTCGGGGTCTCGGTGGCGCTGTCGGAGCAGGAAGTGCACTGGCGCGAGTTCCTGTCGGGCCTGAAGGATCGGGGCCTGCACGCCATGGAATTGTTCATCTCCGATGCGCACGAGGGCTTGAAGGCCGCCCGCAAGGCAGTCTTCCCCGCCGTGCCGTGGCAGCGCTGTCAGTTCCACGTGCAGCAAAATGCCCAGAAATACGTGCCGCGCCAGTCGATGAAGCGAGAGGTTGCCGAAGCCATCCGCAGCGTCTTCAACGCGCTCAACCGCCAGGAAGCCGACCGTCAGCTTGATCTGCTGATCGTGGCTTACCGGGAAAGGGCGCCCAAGCTCGCCGAGTGGGCTGAAAAGGCCATTCCGGAGGCCTTGACCGTGTTCGAGTTCCCCGAACCCCATCGACGCCGGATACGGACCAGCAACATGGTCGAGCGCCTGAACAAGGAGCTCAAGCGACGAACGGCTGTGGCGACGCTGTTCCCGAATGAAGGCAGCTGCCTGAGGCTGGTCTCAGCCGTTGCCATGGAAATCTCCGACGAGTGGGAGACCGGACGGGTCTACCTCACGATGGAGCAATAGTGCCGATGGAAGGATAGGCAAATTTACAGAACAGGGGTTGCTTTATCGGCATTGACCTCGCCGGCCTTCGCCGGCGTTTGCGGGCTGAAGTCATGGGGAACATCGAACGGTGGCGGGTTGGCCGCCCACGCGCCGATGGCGACCAGCGACAGACCCAGAACAATGATGAAAAACAGAAGTTTGCGTTGCATGACGATGTCTCCGTTGCGCAAGTGATGCGGCCCCCAAACGGGCCCGGATACTTTACAAATACGCAATCGCGCGGGAAATATGGCCAAAAAACCCGGAAATTGTTCGCAAGCGCTTGTTTCTAACCCGGGCATTGCCCCAAAAAGCATCGGCACAGGCTTTGACCATAAACATCACCGTGTTTTCAACGCTTTCCAGGGGGCTGCGCGACGATCCCTTGATGCAAACGGCGCTGGGACCCGGGGCGGCTCACTGCCGCTGGCCGAAATCCCGGATAACATTGGCGCCCGCATGCTCAATACAGTCAAGGCCGCGGGCCCTTACGCTCGCGCGTTTGACAGATCATCTTGTCCGACCATCGCACTGGGAGTGCGTGGCGAGCGCGAAGGTCATGCTCGTGAAGAGCGGGCTCGATTTGGGCCCGTTTTGGCCCGTTTTGGGCACGGGACGAAAGCTCCGCGCTAAGAAAGCGGGAAGATTTCTCTAAAACAACTTATAAATCAGGGGGTTGGGATGGTGCCGGTGGACGGAGTCGAACCGCCGACCCACGCATTACGAATGCGTTGCTCTACCAACTGAGCTACACCGGCGCCGGGGAGCGGTGGATTATACCGATTTGCATGGGATTTGCACAGGCCGCCGGGCGGATCGTCAGTGCGCGGCATGCGGCGTCGCGAATCGCTGCCTCAGGTTTTCCAGCAGCACGAACAGGGTCGGCACGACTACCATGGTCAGCACGGTGGCGGTGATGATGCCACCGATAATGACGGTGGCTATCGGCGAGAAGCGTTCGGCGCCCACGGCCATTTCCATGGCCAGCGGCAACATTCCGGCGATGGTCGACAGTGCGGTCATGAGGATTGGCCGCAGGCGCGTGACCACGGCCACACCCACGGCGCGCGCCGGGCTCGCCCCCGTCTGGACGCGCTGGCGCGCCAGGTCGAGCAGGATGATGGAGTTGTTGACCACGATGCCGACGAGCAGAATGATGCCCAGCAGCGCCGACATCGACACGTATTTGTCGGCCAGCAGCAGCGCCGAGGCCACGCCGATGAACTGCAGCGGGATGGCCGCCATGATGGTGATCGGATGGGCGAAGCTGGAGAACTGGATGACGAGCAACAGATAAACAGCCAGGGCCGAGAGCATCAGCGCTCGCAGCATGCGCTGCCGGGCTTCGCTGAAGTCCTGCTGCTCGCCGACGAGCATCGGCGCCGGCCCCGCGGTTGCCTCGAAGCCCGGCAGGCGTTCGGCAACGTCGGCGACGACGGCCGACAAGGGCCGGCCGGAGTGGTAGCCCAGGATTTCCAGAGTGCGCGTGCCGTTCTCGCGAGTCAGGATACGTGGCCCGACCGTCTGTTCGAACGAGGCTACTTCGCGCAGCGGCACGCTGCCGGCGGGTGTGGGCAGCACGATGCTCTCCAGGTCGTCGAGCTGGTTTCGCTGGTCGCTGCGGTAACGAACCACGACATCCAGGTCGCGTCTTGGCGGCTGGCGATAGCTGGTGGCAACGTGGCCATCGACGGCGCGGTGCACGCTGGCGGCCGTTCGCCGGGCGCTCAGGCCAAGCTCGCTGATCCGTTCTTCGTCGAGCTGCACGCGGATTTCCGGCGTATCGAGCGACCAGTCCTTGTACAGATCGGTGATGCCGGGAATGCCCTGCAGATGTTCCAGCAGTTGCGTGGCGGCGGCGTCAAGTTCCTGCGGGTCATGGCCGGACAGGCGCACGACCACCGGCGCGGCCGTGCTGCTGCGCGCCGTACCGCCCATTTCAATGGGTACGCCGAGCATGATGCCGGGCGTGCGCTCGAGCGCTTGTCGGACTTCGTCCATGATGTCCCACTGGCTGAGCTTGCGGTCGGTGCGCGGCACGAGGGTCACGGTCACCTCGGCCTGGTTGGCGCTCATGGCGCCGCGCTGGCCCATCGAGCGTGCGCCGGGTTCGTGCCCGACACGAATGCCGACATCGAGCACTTCCGCGCGCCCCACCAGCAGATCATCAACCACGTCCAGGCTCGCCATGGTCTGTTCTACCGGCGTGCCCGGCACGGTATCGACAATGACCTGAAAACTGCCGGAATCGAAACGCGGCAGCATCTCGCTGCCGATCAGACGCAGCATCCCCACGCTGGCGACCAACAGCAAGGCAGCCGTAGCCAGAGTCAGCGCCGGGTGGCGCAAGGCGATCCACAGCGCCGCCAGATAACCGTGGCGCGTGGCCTTGAGCGCGCGTTCCAGAACACCCGATATCGCGCCAACCGGCTTGTCCGGGTCGGCGGGCTTGAGCCACCACACCGCCAGCAGGGGAATCAGGGTGACCGCGACCAGAAACGACGATCCCAGGGCAAAAGCCAGCGTCAGGGCCAGCGGACCAAACAGCTCGCCGATGAAGCCGCCCATGAAGATCAGGGGAACGAGCACGCCCAGCGTGGTCAGCGAGCCGCCCAGCTTGGCGCCCAGAATTTCGCCGGTGCCCTCGATCGCGGCCCGGCGGGGATCCAGGCCCAGCTCGTCGAGATGCCGATGGATGTTCTCCAGAATCACGATGCCGTCGTCGACCAGCAGGCCGATGGCCAGAATCAGCGCCGACATGGTCACCATGTTCAAATCCAGGCCAGCCATCTGCATGAGCATGAACGCGCTCAGGAAGGCGGCGGGAATCGAAAGCGCGATGATGATCGCCTGCCGCCATTCGGCCAAAAACAGCAAGACGATGGCCATGGTCAGGCCGACGGCGACCATCACCGTGAACGTCATGTCGGAGATGACCGCCTCGGTGAACTCGGAATCGTCGTCGGCAATGGCCAGATCCAGCTCCGGCAGCTCGGCTGCCAGTTCCTTAACGGCCTGGCGAACCCGCCCTGCCACTTCCACCGTGTTGGCATCGTCGCGCCTGAGCACCTGCACGGCGATCGCGTCGCGCCCGTTGTAGCGATAGGCCGAGCGCGTTTCGCCCGGCAGCAGGTCGACATCGGCCACGTCGCGAAGCCTAACGAAACGACTGCCATCTGCCTTGAGCACGATACGTTCGGCATCCTCGGCCGAGGCCAGCGGTGCGTCGAAGCGCACCACGGCTTCGCTGTCGCCGCTGTCGATGCGGCCGCCCGGAGCGCTCAGGTTCCAGTCGTCGAGCGCGGCCATCACCTGGTCAGTGGACAGGCCCGCCGCATCCAGGCGGTCACGATCGACGGCAACGTGCAGTTCCAGCTTGTGCCCGCCGAAGATATCCACGACGGCGACGCCGGTAACCCGTTCGAGCCGTTCACGCACCGCATTGTCGGCCAGTTCCCGAACCTGCTCGATCGGCAGGCTGCCCGAGGACGCGGCCAGGGTGATGATCGGCTTGTCGGCGGTGGAAAATTCGAGCACCTGCGGCTCGTCTATGGCCGCGGGCAGGTCGTGCCGGATCCGGCCGATCGCATTCTGCACGTCGACGGCGGCCAGCGCCGAGGTCGTCTCGAAGTTGAACTCGGCGCGCACCACCGACAGCCCCGCCTGACTGGTCGAGCTCAGCCGGGTCATGCCGTCGAGGCTGGCGAACTCTTCCTCCAGCAGGCGGGTGAGGTCGTTGTCGACGTCGACTGCGGCCATGCCGGGATAGGCGGTGATGACAGTGACCGTGGGCGGATCGGTGTCGGGAAACAGGCGCACGGGAAGCTCGTAGCGCGCCTGCAGGCCGAGCACCAGCACGGCCACGATCAGCGAAATGACCACGTGGCGATGGTCGAGCACCCACTGCGGCCAGCGATTCATGCCGACGGCCCGCCCTCGGCCACATGAATGGCTGCGCCGTCGCGCAGGCGCGGATCGGCCGTGACGATCACCTGCTGACCGGCCTCCAGACCCGCCCGGACATGGACGCGGCCCTGGCCGGTTTCGCCGGTGTCGATGGCGCGACGCCGAGCATGGCCACCTTCGGCAACAAACACCCAGTCGGCGCCATGTTCGCTGTGCACGGCCTGGGCCGGCAGGGTCAGCACGTGATCATACGCTCCGATTCGTGCATGCACTACCGCGGCCATGCCAGCCTGTATTCCATCGGCCGCCGGCAGCAACACCGCGATAGTGGCGTTGCGGGTGGCGTCATCCAGCGCCGGGTAAATGCGGTCGATGCGCCCTTCCCAGTCCCGATCCAGCGCCGGCACGCGCACGGCCACCGGCAGCCCTTCGTGAAGGGCGGGAACATCATTCTGGGCGACCTGAGCCTCCGCCTTGAGGGTATCGTCGGCTACCAGCTCGAGCACCGGGCTTCCCGCCCGGGCCAGCTCACCATGCTGGACATGCAGGCGCTGAATGGTGCCGGCAAAAGGCGCCTTGCCAATGGTGTAGGACAGGCGCGTTTCGACCAGCGAGCGGTTGGCCTCGGCCTCGCGTCGCTGGGCGCGCAGCGAATCCACCCGCTGAGCCGCCTCGTCGAGCAGTTTCTCGGGGGTGAGCTTGCGTTCATACAGGTCGCGCTGGCGGGAAAGCTCCCGGCGGGCGGTCGTCAGCTCGCCGTCCAGGCGCTCGAGTACCGCATCCAGCCTTTCCCTTTCCGAGCGCAATTCGCTGTCGTCGAGCCGATATACGGTCTCGCCCGGCGCGACATGCTGCCCTTCCCGAAACGGCAGTTCTTCAACCGCGGCCGTCCATTGGGCAGACAGGGTGGCCCGATCATCGACCGCGATCTGCCCGCGCCAGGTTCGCTCGACGGCAAAGGGGCCCGCCGCCACGGTTTCAACCCGCACGGCAATGGGTGGTGCCGCCCTCGGCGGTTCCGGGGCAACGGTTTCACGATATTTGTCCAGCGCAGCCCAGATGATCAGGATAAAAAGCGCGAGAGTCGCGGCCAGCGCAACAGCGCGCGCCGGGGTGATCTTGCTGATGCGCTTCACCGGTTCACCTCGGAAGGATGAGTCATTGCAACGATATTCTTTAGCAAGTACTTGCTTTCCACGTCATTCAAAAAAAAACTCACTCCGCACGCAGCGCTGGCTCGAGCAGACGCCAGATGGCGGGGCCCTGCCCGGCGAGGTCAAATTCGAAGTCGCTGACGGACCAGCGAATGATGGTGCCCTGAACAAGCGCAAGAGTCATCCGGCCTGTCTCGTCGGAGTCCAGATCGGCACGAAAGATACCGGCCTCCACCCCGTCCCGAATCACCTCAGCTACGGTCGCCGTATAGGCCTGCATGATGCGCCTGACCGACTGCTTCAGCCGCGTGTTCTCCTGGTGCAGGCGCTCGGAGAAAAGCAGCCTGGGCAGGCCCTTGTGGCCCGCCACGAATTCAAGCTGCTTTTCCAGCAGCCCGCGCAGGCGCTCGTCGGCCGGGCCGGTGCTTGTCGCCATGCCGCTTACAACACCAAGCATCTGGCGGGCAATCCATTCGAATACCGCCTCCAGAATGCTCTCGCGGTTCTTGAAGTGCCGAAACACCGTCGGCTGAGCGATACCCACCCGGTCAGCGATGGCCTGAGCGGTGATCTGCCGGCCGCCAGGTTCGGCGGCCAGATCGACCACCGCTTCGACGATCTCCTGCCGCCGCTGCTCACCGCTTTTTCGCACCACGACTCCCGCAAAGCTAGTACTTGCTTGCAAGTGTAATCCAATTGCTCAACGCGAGCAAGCACGCAACTCAACCGGTATTGCGCGGTCGTCCGTCGGGGACGTAGCCCCGACCTACCACGTTGTTGCCCGGGTAGTGCCGGCCCACGCACCGCGTCGCGGTTACATCCGCGACGGACGAGGTGCCGGATCAACACCGACGCCGGCCATGCGTGTCCCGGCCCGGCCACGTCGTCCGTCGGGGACGTAGCCCCGACCAACCCACGCTGTTGTCCGGACGGCGCCGGAGGGGCCTGCCCTGCTCCGTCATTGGGAATGATTCCGCGCGCTCAGCCGGTATTGCGCAGCCCTTGGGCAATGCCGTGAACGCTGTCGATCAGAGCCAGCTCCAGCGCTTCATCCCTGGATCCGCCGGCGCGCCAGAGCTTGAGCAGTTCCACCTGGGTAAAGCTCATCGGGTCGACATAAGGATTGCGCAGCAGGATCGAGCGCTTGAGGGTGAGATCGTTGTCGAGCAGTTGCTTCTGGCCGAGGATGCGGCAGATCATCTCGCGGGTACGGGCAAACTCGGCTTCGATGGTCGGGAAATAGCGCTCGCCCAGCTCGCCGGCCAGGGCGGCGTAGTGGCGGCCGATACCGATATCGGCCTTCGCCATGGCCATTTCGGCGTCAGACAGCAGGTTGGAGAAGAACAGCCATTCGCGCGCCATTTCCTCGACCTGATCGAACCCGACCTCGTCGACCAGGCGCGCAAGCCCGGTACCCAGGCCGTACCAGCCCGGCAGGCCCTGACGCGACTGGCCCCAGGCGAACACCCAGGGAATGGCGCGCAGGCCAGAGATGCCGACCTTTTTTGCCCGCGAGGCCGGCCGCGAGCCGATGCGCATGCGCTCGATCACGTCGATGGGCGTGGCCAGGCGGAAGTAGTCGCTGAAGTCGTCGCTGCCGTAGACCAAATCACGGTACGCGCTGCGCGAATAATCGGCCAGCTTCGTCATGGCCCGGCGCCAGGGGCCCTGTTCGGTGTCGGGGTCGTGCTCGAGAAAGCCGGCCTGGATGACCGCGCCGGTGGTCTGCTCGAGGTTGCGCACCGCAATCGTGCGAAAGCCGTACTTGCGATGAATGACCTCGCCCTGCTCGGTCATGCGCAGGCGCCCGCCGACCGAGCCGACCGGGGCGGCCAGCACGGCGCGCGGGGTCTTGCCGCCGCCGCGGCCCACGGTGCCGCCGCGGCCGTGGAAGAACGTGACTTTCACGTCGTGCGCGTTGAACAGCGCCAGCAGCTTGCGCTGAGCCTCCTGCAGCGACCAGCGCGAGGCGACCATGCCGCCGTCCTTGTTGGAGTCCGAATAGCCGATCATGATGGTCTGGCGGTTGCCGCGCTGGGCGAGCAGCTTGCGCCACACCTCGAGGCCCAGCAGTCCATCCATCACACCTTCGGCCGCCACCAGATCGTCGACGGTCTCGAACAGCGGCACGATATCGAGGCCGTGGCGCTCGACGCCCGCAGCCCGGGCCACGAACCACGCCGCGAGAATGTCGTCGGCGTTGCGGCTCATCGAAATGATCACGGTGGTGATCGCACGGGCGCCGAATCTTTCATGCGCCCGGGCGGCGGCGGCCAGAAGATTGAAAACCGGATGGTCGGCGCGCGATTGCCGCCCGTCGGGTATATCGCCCCCGGCCACCGCGTCGGTCAGGTAACGCGTTCGCTCTTCCGGCTCGCGCTCGGGCCACTGGCGATCGCCGATCAGCTCGGCCACCGCCTCGTGCAGATCACCCGAGTCGATGCGCAGATCGAGCGCCGCCAGATGAAAGCCGAAGATATCGACGCGGCGCAGCAAGCGCTCGACCGGAAACAGGCCGGCGCGCCGGCCCCGGTTGGCCTCCAGGCTGGCAACAATCAGCTCAAGATCGTCGGCAAACTCGTCGACGTGGCCGTAAGCATCTTTACCATCATCCAGAGTGGCCGCAAGCCGGGCCTCGATCAGATACAGCAGCACCCGATAGGGCATTTCGGCATGGCGCGCGGGAATCGCCTCGGCCGCCTGGGCCAGGCGCCTGCGGTAGTCGGCCATGCGCTCGCGCACCGCGGCGCTGACGGCCACGCGCACGTCGGTCTGGCTGAGCAGCCGGTTGAGCCGGCGCACTTCTTCAAGATAGTTGCCAATCACCTGGCGGCGCTGCTCGGTAAGCGTTTCCATCACCGTCTCGCCGGTGACGTTGGGGTTGCCGTCCATATCACCGCCCACCCAGGACCCGAAGCGCAGCACGGAAGGCAGATCGCCCGGCCACAGATCCTTGCCCCAGGCGCGGGTGGCGGCCTCGGCCAGGTTTTCATGCAGCACCGGCGCGACCCGATAGAGCACGTTGGCCAGATAGTAATGCGCGTGCTCGGCCTCGTCGGCCACCGTGGGGCGCGTGCGCGACTGCTCGGCCGTCTGCCAGGCAATGGTCTGCTCCATGCGCACGCGGTCGATCAGCCGCTTGGCAACGTTGCGCGGCAGGCTCGGATCCAGCCGCTCGATCAGATAACCGGCCATGCGCTGTTCCTTCTCGAGCACGGAACGGCGCGTCGCCTCGGTGGGATGAGCGGTAAAGACCGGCTCGATCAGAAGACCGTCGAGGCGCGACCGGATCGCTTCCCAGCCGTGGCCTTCCCCGGCGAGCTTTTCGAACACGTCGGCCAGCGAATCGGGCTGCACCCCCTCCCCGGCCGCCAGATACTCGCGCCGGCGGCGAATCCGATGCACCTGCTCGGCCAGGTTGACCATGCGAAACCAGGCGGAAAAAGCACGCACGAAGGCGCTGGCCTCGTCGGCATCGTCAATACGACACTGCGCGAGCAAAGCCGAACCGTCATCCTCTCCCACGCGGCGGTCAATCGCCGCCGAGCGCGCCGTCTCCACACGCTCGAACAGCGCACCCCCACACTGCTCGCGCAAAAGCTCCCCGATCATGGCTCCGAGCAGGCTGACATCGTCACGCAGGGCCTGGTGTTCAGGTGGGAAGTCGATTTCTTCGCGTTTCATGGGGAAGAGCCTGTTTTGATCAGGCAGTCATGATAGCGGATGAGCGGGAAATGTGACGCTCGAGCGTTTATATGAAACTTGGGGGCGGCGTAGCAAAGCGCCCCCTGAAACCCTCAGTCAGGCAACAACTTACCGTTGCACTGTAGTTGAAACCAAGCATCAAAAAGCCCGCTATCACCGGTGACAAAACCGGAGCAAAATAGAGAGTTTGGCATCCGATGCATGGCTTGGTAATGCGCTGTTTCAGGCTGCAACAAGCTTCTTCACGTTGAGCTCCCTGCGATGTTGCTCGGCATGCCAGAGCTCATATTGGGACTGCTGATTCAGCCAGCTTTGTGCAGAGGTATCAAACGCGATAGAGAGCCGGATAGCCATCTCGGGACTGATACCGGCCTTGCCGTTCAACACGGCACTTAAAGTCTTGCGGCTAACGCCCAATGCCTCTGCAGCCGCCGTGACGGAGAGGCCGAGTGGCTCAAGACAAAGCTCTCGCAACACTTCACCAGGATGGGGAGGATTGTGCATCAACATTGACGGTACCTCAGTGATAATCTTCATAGTTCACAATCTCGGCATCTCCATCCTCGAATCGGAAGGTCACTCGCCAGTTACCGCTAACGGTGACTGACCAGATGCCGGCGCGATTGCCGGAGAGTTCGTGCAATCGAAGGCCCGGCAAGTCCATGTCTTTGGCATCCGATGCTGCGTTTAATCTACCGAGAACAAGTCGAAGCCTTTTTTCGTGAGCGGCCTGAATCCCTGCGGTGCTGCCGGACTTGAAAAATTTGGCCAAGCCCTTGTGTTTAAAGCTTCGTATCACCCGCCTAGTGTAACCAGTAACGCATCAGGTGTCAATGCACATAATCGGAATAGCGAGACAACTTGCGATGCCTCCCTCCCACGCCAGGGGCATACGCAGCGTATCCACGTATCCAGCCGTATCAAGGGCACCCACGATCCGCAGGAAATCCCCCCACAGCTCGACGGGGCAATCTCCGGATTGGCGGGCATCTCCCTGTGTGTCAACATCCCTCCCAACAGTACCTGATCGGTTTTATCTGTAACATTCAGGGCGCTTACGGAGCGAAGAGATGTCTGATTCCAACGAAGTTGTCACCGACCCGCGCCTTGAGAAGCGTACCCGACGCCGGTTTAGCGTAACCGAGAAGAAGCGGCTGCTGGCCGAAGCCGATGCCCTGCCGCACGGCGAGAAGGGCGCCTGGCTTCGCCGCAAGGGGCTGTATGCCGGTCAGCTGTCAACCTGGCGCAAGGATCTGGCCGAGCACGGCGAGGCCGGTGTGGCTGCGCGACAGCCGGGCCGCAAGCCCGCCGATCCCCGGGACAAGGAGCTCGAGCGCCTGAAGAAGGCCAATGCCAAGCTGGAGAAGCGCGCCTACGTGGCCGAGCAACTGGTCGATCTCCAAAAAAAAGTCTTGCACCTG
>NZ_JBJNIO010000084.1:0-240 GCF_056324145.1 Wenzhouxiangella sp. YN1 | reverse complement strand
AGGCCCCGGATCAAGTCCGGGGCTGCGGGACCGGAGCTGGCTGATTGGATACCGTATTCCCGGCCTCGAGCCGGGATCTTCTTGCCAAGGCTACCGGCACTCGGAAGGCCCCGGATCAAGTCCGGGGCTGCGGGACCGGAGCTGGCTGATTGGATACCGTATTCCCGGCCTCGAGCCGGGATCTTCTTGCCAAGGCTACCGGCACTCGGAAGGCCCCGGATCAAGTCCGGGGCTGCGGGA
>NZ_JBJNIO010000083.1:0-336 GCF_056324145.1 Wenzhouxiangella sp. YN1 | reverse complement strand
TCACTCAGCCCCGAAGGTTGGGGCAAATTCCGCAAATTTGAAGGTTTGGCGGCCATGCAGCAAGCCCCGGCTTCGATACCGGGTCGAGGGGGGGGGGGGGGGGGGGGGGGGGGGGGAGGGGGGGGGGGGGGGCGCGCCCCCCCCCCCCCCCCCCCCCCCCCCCCCCCCCCCCGGCCCCCCCCCCTCGCCGGGGTGTGCACCCCCCCCCCCCCCCCGCGGCGCCCCCCCCCCCACCCCCCCCGACGGCGGCCGCCCCACCCGGATTGGGGTTCCCCTCCACCACTCCCGGGCGTGCAACCCCCGCCACGGCCACGCCGCAGGTGACGAGGCGCTGCG
>NZ_JBJNIO010000082.1:0-32518 GCF_056324145.1 Wenzhouxiangella sp. YN1 | reverse complement strand
GCAGATGCTCGGCGCGACAGGAGTCGCAGCGCAGGCGCAGGAATCCGTGCTCCAGCCGCCCGCATTGCAGGTAGCCATCGAAGGCCTGCCGCACATGGCCGGGGAGTTGCTTTCCGGCATCGGCCAGGTGCTCGACAAAGGCCGGATAATGGCGCTCGACGATCTGGTAGAGCAGCGTGTGCTCGGGGCGGTGGCGCTGATAGCCGACACTGCCAATTCCCACACTGTTTGCCCCCACCACTTGCATCAAGCAAAATGGCAGGATCACTCACAGCAGGAGCGGCGTCAGTCAGTCAATGGCTTGTCAGCAGGTAGGAAGAAAGCGTCGGCTTTCAGGATCGAGGCAAATGCCGTTCATTCGTGATGACTGTAATGGCCAGTCCGCTCAGCCACTACCGGCGGGTTTTCGGCCAACTGCTCAGGAGGGACGAACTCAAGCACACCATTCCTGCTCAGTACGAGGCGCGTTCCAGTCGCCCGCGCCCGCTCGCGCGCTCGTTGTGCACAGCGCGAAGCAACGCGGCTTCTACCCCACGGAGGTCCGGACCTTGAGCTGAGTTTGATTTAATTGCTTCGTCATTCATGCCGTGCACTCGAGTCAATCAAGCGAGGGCGCTCACCGGAATTATCATACACGATCCAATCATCCACCAAATCTCAATAGAGCAGATCGAAGTTCTTTTTCCCCGCCTGAAAACGTCGCCGGATAACGGCTTCCGGAACATCATGGCCGCCTTGCCGAACACGCTCGGCAACCCTTGCAATCGCAGTTTCCGGGCGATCGAGTTGCAGGAAGATCAGCTCCACTCGGTAGCCATCGTTTCGCCAGCGTGGAATCATCCGAGCATAGCCGCGACCGGCCAGGGTCGTTTCAAAACCGAAACTGATCCCAGCAGCAGCATAGCGAGCAATTTCGGAAAGCATCAGGCGGCCGGCCTGGAAGGCTGCCGGGCCTGAATGGCGACAAGCCCGCGGCGATCAAATCGGCGTTGATGAAAACCGGACAATTCGCCTCTTGCAGCAAGTATTCACGGGCAAACGTCGTTTTTCCAGCGCCATTCGGGTCGGCAATGATCAGAATTCGGTGCCCCTCTTCTGCCATGCCATCACTCCAAGGCGAACTGTGTTCGTAGCCGAGCTATCCAGCGATTAGCCGACCCAGCGCCTCTCCGGGATCGGTCTGGCGCATCAAGGATTCCCCAATCAGAAACGCCCCAATCCCTCCTATTCGGAGTTTTTCGACATCCTCGCGGGAATGAATCCCGCTCTCCGAAATCACCAGCCGATCCTTCGGCACCATCGGCGCCAGCCGTAGTGTGGTGTCCAGGTCAGTCACGAAACGATGCAAATCCCGGTTGTTGATGCCCACCAGATCCCCGGGCACTTTCAGCGCCCGCTCCATTTCTTCCTCGTCGTGCACCTCCACCAGTACCGCCAGGCCCAGTTCCTTGCCCAGTTCGGCCAGTTCGGCGAGCTGGTCGTCGGCGAGCGCGGCAACGATCAGCAGCAGGGCATCGGATCCAATCGCGCGGGTTTCGACGACCTGCCAGGGGTCGATGATGAAGTCCTTTCTCAAGACCGGCAGGCGACTGACTTTACGCGCCTCGACCAGAAAAGCGTTCTGGCCGCCGAAGAAGCCTTCGTCGGTGAGCACCGACAGGCAGGTGGCGCCGCCGGCCTCGTAGCTTCTTGCAATGGCTTCGGGGTCGAAGTCCTGGCGGATGATGCCGGCAGACGGCGAGGCGCGCTTGATTTCGGCGATGACAGCATCCTTGCTGGCGGCCGCGCGGGTTCTCAGCTCGCCGGCAAAGTCACGCGCAGGCGGCATGTCGCTGACAATCGCCTTGAGTTCGTCGAGCGGTCGATCGGAGCGGCGGCGCTCGATTTCATCGGCCTTGGCGCTCAGTATCTGTTCAAGAATGTTGTCGTTGGTCATTGGTTGGTTTTCAGAAAGTTCTTGAGCAGGTCGTGGCCATGCTGCGTCAGGATTGATTCTGGATGAAACTGCACCCCCTCGACAGGCAGTTCCTTATGCCTGAAACCCATGATCTCGTCGCGCTTTTCAGGGCCGTCGCCGTCCCGGACAGTCCAGGCAGTCTCGATCAGGCAGTCGGGCAGGCTCGCGCGCGCCACAACCAGCGAGTGGTAGCGGGTAGCTTCGAATGGATTGTTCAACCCGGCAAACACGCCCTGGCCCGCATGATGCATGTCCGAGACCTTGCCGTGCATGATTTCTCTTGCGCGCACCACCTCGCCGCCAAAGGCCTGGCCGATGGCCTGATGGCCCAGACAAACACCCAGGATGGGATAGACCCCGGCCAGCTCGTGCACCACCTCCAGGCACACACCGGCATCATCGGGCGTGCCCGGCCCCGGCGACAGCACGATGCGATCAGGGCTCATCTGGCGGATGCCGGCAATGTCGATGGCGTCGTTGCGCACGGTGTGAACATCCGCCCCCAGCTCGCCCAGATACTGCACCAGGTTGTAGGTAAACGAGTCGTAGTTGTCGATCATCAGCACCTTCATCGGTGCAGTCCTCCGCCGGCCTCGGCCACCGCCCGGATCAGCGCACGGCCCTTGTTCAGAGTTTCTTCCCACTCGGCCTGCGGATCGGAGTCGGCCACGATGCCGGCGCCGGCCTGCAGGTGCAGGGTGTGGTCCTTGACGATGGCGGTGCGGATGGCGATGGCCAGGTCCGCGTTGCCGTGCCAGTCCAGGTGGCCGACCGCGCCGGCGTAGACACCGCGCCGGACCGGCTCGAGCTCGTTGAGGATTTCCATCGCGCGGACTTTCGGGGCGCCCGATAGCGTGCCCGCCGGGAAGGTGGCGCGCAGAACGTCAATTGCGCTCATGTCGGTGTCGAGCTGGCCGTGCACTTCCGAGACCAGGTGCATGACGTGGGAGTATCTTTCAATCACCATGCGGTCGGTCAGTTCGACGGTGCCGGTGGCGGCAATCCGGCCAATATCATTCCGGCCCAGATCAATCAGCATCAGGTGCTCGGCCAGTTCCTTGGGGTCGGCCTTGAGTTCTTCTTCGAGCTTTCGATCTTGTTCGGCCGTCTTGCCGCGTGGTCTCGTACCCGCAATGGGCCGCACCATGGCTTCGCGGTCGGACACGCGCACCAGCACTTCGGGCGACGACCCGACGACCTGGAAATCGCCGCGCTGGTCATGAAAATCGAAGAAGTACATGTAGGGCGAGGGGTTGAGGCTTCGCAGCGCGCGATAGACGTCAAGCGGACGGGCGCCCAGATCCACGCTCATGCGCTGGGACAGGACGACCTGCATGGCGTCGCCGTCAAGGATGTACTGCTTGATGCGCGCGACCGCGTCCTTGAAATCATTTTCGGCAAAGCCGAAGCGGAAATCGCTCTCGCCGGGAACCGCCAGCGCCAGCGGCTGCGGATAGCCCGGCGAGCCGCAGCGCAGGCGATGAACAAGCTGGTCCAGGCGGCGATTGGCGTTGTCGCGGGCATGTTTTTCTTCAGGATCAGCGTTGACGATCAGGTACAGCCGGCCGGCGAGGTTGTCGAACACCGCCAGCTCGTCGGCTTCCAGCAGCAAAATCTCGGGCACGCCCAGCTCGTCGGGCTTGGCGGAAAAATCCAGCCCGGGCTCCAGATGAACCACCGTCTCGTAGCCGAAGTAGCCGACCAGCCCGCCGGCAAAGCCGGGCAGCTCCTCGAGCTCGGGCGCCTTGCGGCTCTTGATCAGCGCGTCGATTTCGGCGAGCGGGTCGACGTCATCGGCACGCTCGACCACGCGGCCGTATTCCAGCGATTCGAGCGTGCGACCCGTGGCGCGCCAGGCGCGGCGGCACGGCAGGCCGATGATGGAATACCGGCCCCAGTTCTCGCCGCCCTCGACCGATTCCAGCAAAAAGGCGTTGGGCCCGTCGGCGAGCTTCAGCCAGACCGACAGCGGCGTGTCCAGATCAGCGGCAACGGAGCGCCAGACCGGGATGCGGTTGTAGCCGTCGCGGGCGAGTTGTTCGAAGCGGGCCGAGTCCACTTATTGTGCACCAATGGGGTCAAAGCAGGCCGTTATTGTATGCGCGCGGGCGGCGACTTCAAAACCGTGGCAATGCGAAAACGCAAAGACGCGAAGGGAAAGACAAAACATTGCAACCGCGGAAAGCACGGAAGACACGAAATCCTGAAGAACGGGCCTTGTGAACCTTGAGCGGCCAAGCACCAGGGAAACGCCACCACGGCGCCCGCTACTCCCCCCGCAGCGCGCGAATCACTTGACCATAGTCGGGCTGCCCGAAAATGGCCGAGCCGGCCACCAGCGTATCCGCTCCGGCCGCGCGGACTTCGGCGGCGTTGTCGGGCTTGACGCCGCCGTCGACTTCCAGGCGGATGTCGCGGCCGGATTCATCGATGATCCTGCGCGCCTGCCTGAGCTTGTCCAGGGCAGTGGGGATGAATTTCTGCCCGCCGAAGCCGGGGTTGACCGACATGATCAATACCAGATCGATCTTGTCGATCACCCACTCGAGAATATCCAGCGGAGTGGCCGGATTGAAAACCAGGCCGGCCTGACAACCCTGCTCCCGAATCAACGCCAGCGAGCGGTCGACGTGCTTGGTCGCCTCGGGGTGAAAGCTGATGACGCTGGCGCCGGCCTTTGCAAAGTCCGGAATCAGGCGGTCGACCGGCTCGACCATCAGGTGCACGTCAATGGGTGCGGTGATGCCGTAGTTGCGCAGCGCCTGGCAGACCATCGGGCCAATGGTCAGGTTGGGCACATAGTGGTTGTCCATGACGTCGAAGTGCACCCAGTCGGCACCGGCTTCGAGCACGTTCTGAACTTCTTCGCCCAGGCGGGCGAAATCGGCGGAAAGAATGCTGGGTGCGATCAACGTTGATTGCTTCATGACTGCGGCGGATGCGTATAATTCGGGGCTGACCTTCATTGTACCCGCCAACGTGAGCGACTATTCCGCCCCGCCACTGGAGATGCTGCACCAGGGCAAGGTGCGCGACATCTACGCTGTCGACGACGATCGCCTGTTGATCGTCGCCTCTGACCGCCTGTCCGCCTTTGACGTGGTGCTGCCCGACCCGATTCCCGGCAAGGGCGCAATGCTCACCCAGGTATCGAAGTTCTGGTTCGGCAAGTTTGTCGATCTGGTGCCCAACCACCTGCTCGAAGGTGATCTGGCCGGCATTGTCGGCAGTCGCGAGCTGGCCGCCGAGCTGGCGCCGCGCAGCATGCTGGTGCGGCGGCTGAAGTCGCTGCCGGTCGAAGCCATCGTACGCGGCTATCTGGCCGGTTCGGGCTGGAAGGACTACCGGCAAAGTGGCGGCATCTGCGGTATCGAGCTGCCCGCGGGCATGGAGCAGGCGGCCGCCCTGCCCGAGCCGATCTTCACGCCTTCGACCAAGGCCGCGGTGGGCGACCACGACGAGAACATCGACATGGCGGCCATGCAGAAGACGGTGGGCACCGACCTGGCGCTTCGCATCCGCGACATTTCGCTGGCCATCTATCGCCGCGCCGCCGCGTTCGCGCGTGATCGCGGCATCATCATCGCCGACACCAAGTTCGAGTTCGGCGTCGATCGCGACGGCGAGCTCTACCTGATCGACGAGCTGCTCACGCCCGACAGCTCCAGGTTCTGGCCTGTTGATCAGTGGCGTCTGGGGATCAGCCCGCCGAGCTTTGACAAGCAGTTCGTGCGCGACTATCTGGAAACCCTGGACTGGGACAAGACCGCACCAGGCCCCAGGCTGCCCGCCGAAATCATCGCGCAGACGGTTGCGCGCTATCGCGAGGCTGAAAGCCGACTGCTGGACGATGACTGATCCGGGCATTCTGCGCGTGGCGGCTGATTCAGCATTCAGCCGGCTGACGGCAATCGTGCTTTTTCTGACCCTGGCGCTGGGCCTGGCCGTTCCCGGTGCGCTGGATTTCGGCACCGCGGCGCTGGTCGTGATGGCCATCGCCTGGCTGACCGTCGGCGGCCACTGGCGATCACAGGGGCTGCACCGGCTCGAGCGGCTGTTCGTGATCGCCGTGCTGGTGTTTCTGCTGGCCTGGTTTGCGGCCTGGGGGCTGCACGGCTTTCCCGCAGCGGCCACCAGCACCGCCCAGCGCCTGCCCAAACTGCTGGCCATGGTGCCGCTGTTTCTGTTTCTGCGCCGCGTTGACGGCCTCGAGCCGGCCTGGTGGGGCGGCATGGTGCTCGGCGCCTTTGTCGCCGGCGGCTATGCGCTGTGGTTCACCTTCAGCGGGCAGCTTGGCGAGTATGGCGGCCGGGTCCCCGGGCCCACCAACCCGATCTACTTTGGCGGTTTTGCCATGGCCTTTGCGCTGATGCTGATACCGCGCCTGGCCGATGGACGCCAGTCGGGCCGGGGGCGCGTGCTGACCGCCGCAGCGATCGTGCTGGCCTTCGTGGCCAGCGCCCTGTCAGGTTCGCGCGGGGCCTGGCTGGCCATTCCCGCACTGATGGGCGTGTATCTGTTCACCGCCGGCGCCGGCCAGCCGTTTCACTGGCGCGTGGGCATTCCACTGCTGATTCTCAGCCTGGCTCTGGCGGTTCTGCTCAACCCCTGGCTGCCGATGAACGATCGCTTGGATGAAACCCTGGCCGAGCTGGCCATTGTCGCCGCCGGGCAGGACGGCAACGGCGGCCTGGGGCTGCGATTTCAGCTCTGGGAAATTGCCGGCAGCCAGATCGGCGCCGAGCCCTGGACCGGAGCGGGTCCGGGCAGCTTCCGCGCCGCTCTGGTCGAATCAGTGCAGGCCGGCAACCATAGCGACACGCTGCTGCGCTACGACCATCCGCACAACCAATATCTTTCCGCGTGGATTGCCGGCGGCATCGGCCTTTTGGTGGCGCTGCTGCTGCTTTTGGCCAGCCCCGTCCTGCTGGTGTTGAAACTGAGCCGAACCTATTCGCGCCGCTGTCGCTATCTGGCCTGGAGCGCGCTGGCCTTCGGCGTGGTATTTGCCGTCCTGGCGCTGTCGGAGTCGCTGTTCGAACGCAACCACGGGCTGACCTGGTTCATTCTGCTGACCGCCGCGGGCACCGGCCTGACCGTGGGCGGCAACTATCCGGGCAGGCGCACCGACTGAGCCAGCGCCAGCAGCCGGCGCGCCACTTGATCGGTATCATCGGCCGCGTTCCCGGCTTGCGGCTGACAGGCGCCCGGTTTCGTTTCGTCGAGCAGCGCCATTGCGGCCGCACTCAGGCTCGCCGGGTTCAGCGCCGCCGCCCGTGCACGGCCGCTGCGCTGCAGCAGCCTGACCCGACGGGGCTGGTCGCGCCCGCCCACCGCCGTGACCACCAGCGGCACCCCGGCCGCCAGCGCCTGCTCGGAGAGCATGTTGCCGCAGCCGATGACCGCCAGCCGCGCCCGGCCCAACAACGCTCCCAGCGCAGCGGTCGGCAGCGAGGGAATCACCGACACCGGCGCCGTCGTATCGGCAGCCGGATCCAGCTCGCCGCGATACTGCGGCCCCAGTACCACCACCGCCGGATACCCGGTTGCAGCCTGAAAGCGCCGGGCAGCGGCCGCGAACAGCTCGGGCACTGGTCGGCCGGCCTTCTGGTAGCCGCCGCCACCGGCGACGAAAAGCGCAAAGCCCTCAGCGGGCAGGCTTGCCATCCACGGACTCAGGCCGGCTGGATCGGGCCGCGGCACGATGGAGCGAGCCAGCGCCACTTCCACATTACGGTAGCGCTTCAGAAGCAATCGCTCGTACAGACGCAGGCGCGGCGGGAACGAAAACGAGTCCACGATCACATGCAGATCCATCCAGCGCATCTGGCGCGGGCGAAAACCCTTGGCGCGCTTGCGCGGGCGATTGCTGATCCACACCACGCGGCTGCCCAGCGCCTGCGCCATCCGGAACTGCGCCACTCGCCCGCTGCAGTCAAACACGCTCAAGGCCGGGCGACGGGCCTCGAGCAACGCCATCACTTCATCGCTGGCCCGGGCCGGTGTGGCCGACAGGGTGTGGTAGGTCAAGCGCTGGTCGCGCTCGACTCGGGCCTGGCGCTGCAGCATGAAGCCGATATCGAGCCCGGCCCGGCAATCGAGCATGGCCCGCGCCAGGGCCAGGCAGCGGTAGTACTCGCCGCTGCCGCCGGGGCCGCTGGCCGGGGCGAAGAGCACGCTGGTTGCCCTGCCGCTCAAGCGCGCTGCCTTTGCCGCCGCCTGCGGCTGCGGCGCCGGCGAATGCCCGCGTAGCGGTCGGCCTCGCCCGGTGGTGCCGTCTTGAAACGACGATGCACCCAGAAATACTGGGCCGGGTCCTTGCGGATCTGGCGTTCGAGAAAGGCGTTGAAGCGGGTCAGATCGTGCGCGTCATCGCCGCTGGGAAAGTTCTCGAAAGGCGGTTCGATGATCACTCGAACCCGGCCGCTGTCATCGTCGCGAATCGGATACATGGGCAGCACCACGGCATTACCCATGCGCGCCATATTCGGAATACCGGTGGCCGTTGCCGTGGCCAGCCCGAAAAAAGGCGCAAAGGCCGAACGCTTGGGACCAAAGTCCTGATCGGGCGCATACCACAGCACCTCGCCGGCGCGCAGATGACGCACCATGGCGCGCAATTGGTCGCGCCGAAACATGCCGGCCGCATAACGGCGGCGGCCGCGATTCTGGAATGCCTCGACGGCCTGGTTGCGCTGCGGGCGGTAGACGCCCCAGCTGACGGTTCGCTCGCCCAAAAGCCGCCCGCCCAGCTCCAGCGAGGTGGCGTGACCGGTCAGCAGCAGAACTCCCCGGCCGGACTGGCGGGCGCGCTCGAAGTGCTCAAGCCCCTCGACCGTTCCGAACCGTTCGTCCAGGCGGCCCGGGCGGCACCAGGCAATGGCGCCCTCGGCAAGCATTTCGGCCAGAAAACGAAAATGCCGACGGCGCAGACGACGGCGCTTGCCTTCGTCCAGCTCGGGGAAACACAGCGCCAGATTGCGATCGACAATCCGTCGGCGCGACGGCAGAACCAGCGCAAACAGCGGTCCCAGCGGTCGTACCACGGCGCGGGCCACGTTGGGCGGCAGGCGCCCGAGCAGGCGTACCGGCTGGAGTAGCAACCAGGTCAGAGAATCGGTCATGCGTTTTTCAGGCTCGTTTCATTTGTCAGCGACATCGGGCCGCGCTTGTGCCGGCAGGCAATGCATTAAACTCCCCGCCATCATGCTTGCAGTTTACCGTTTGCTTGTTGTACTCGTCCTGCCGCTGGCCCTGGTGTGGCTGCGCTGGAAAATCGCCGGCCCCGCCGAGCTGCGCGCGCGCTGGCGCGAGCGCCTGGGGCAGATTCCGCATTCGTCGGGGCAACCAATGCTGTGGCTGCACGCCGCCTCGGTAGGCGAAGTCAACGCCGTGGCTGCCCTGGTCAACGTACTGCTTGAGCGCTATCCTGAACACCAGCTGGTCATCAGCACGATGACGGTCACCGGCCGTGCTGAGGTGATCCGCCGCTTTGACGACCGGGTCGAAACCGTATTCGCGCCGCTGGACACGCCACTGGCGGTCAGCCGCTGGCTCAAGCGCCTGCGTCCGCAGCTGGCCATGGTAGCCGAAACCGAGATCTGGCCGGAACTCTATCGCGGCTGCGCCCGGCGTGGCATTCCGATAGTGCTGGTCAACGCGCGCCTGGCGCCTTCGGCTATGCGGCGCTACCGGCGCTTTCGCTCGCTGTTTGCCAGCGCTCTTTCCACTGTCAACCTGGCCGTCTGTCAGAGTGAAGACGACGCCGAGCGCTTTCGGCAGCTGGGCCTGGAGGAAAACCGGGTGGCCATTTCCGGCAACCTCAAGTTCGACCGCGCCCTCCCCGAGGAACTGGGTGAGACCGTTCGCCGGCTGCGTGACCAGTGGGGCGAGCGGCCTATCTGGGTGGCCGGCAGCACCCGGCCGGGTGAAGAAGCCATCGTGCTTGAAGCTCATCGATTGCTTCAAAAAAGCCACCCCGACGCGCTGCTGGTACTGGCACCCCGCCACCCCGAGCGCAGCGAAGAGGTTCGCGCGCTGCTTGAAGACCTGGCACTCACACACGGCGGCATCGACGAGACCATCGGCCCGGATGCTTCCGTGGTGCTGGTCGATCGGATCGGCGTATTGATGTCGTGCTATGCCGCGGCCCCGGCGGCCTTCGTCGGCGGCAGTCTGGTCAATATCGGCGGCCACAACCTGCTCGAACCGGCCGCTCTGGGCAAGCCCGTAATCGCCGGGCCACACCTGCATCAGCAGGCGGATTCGGCTAGCGCCCTGCGCGCCGGCAACGCGCTGATCGAGGTCGCGGACGCCGAGCAGCTGGCAGCGGCGGTAAACAAGATATGGGATGACCCGCAGTACGCGCTGGAATACGGACGCGCCGCGCTTGAGGTAGTGGAAAAGGGGCGCGGCAGCGTTCGCCGCACCCTGAGATTCATCGAAGGCTTTCTCTGACCCCCCGGATCAGTTCGCGGGGCTGACCAGCAGCTCGTTGACGCGCGCCAGGTCTTCTTCGTCCAGCACGCCGGCCGACTGGCGCAGGCGCAGCTGGTTGAGAATGAACTGGTGGCGGGCGTCAGAGTAGTTGCGCTCGGCCTGGAAGAAGCGCTGCTCGGCGTTGAGCACGTCCACAATGGTTCGCGTACCAACTTCGAAGCCGGCGTTGGTCGCTTCCAGCGCACTGTCAGCTGAAACCAGGGCCTGACGGCGTGCCTCGACTTCCTGGATGCCGGCCACAATGGCGCGGTAGGCGGTTTCGGTCTGGCGCTTGATCGCGCGCTCGGTTGCCGACAGCGTGGCGTCGGCCGCGCGCAGGGAATAGCCGGCCTGATGGCGGCGGGACTGAGTGGCAAGGCCCGAGAAAATTGGTACGTTGAGCGTGAGTCCAACTTCCCAGCCAGCATTTTCCATGGTCGCTGAAACGACTGGCTCCTGAGTAACCGGATCGCGGCCAACCCACTCGTTATTGGTGCGATTACTGTAGTTAGCACTCAAACCCAAGGTCGGCAGGTGCCCGGAACGCGCGATACGTAGATCGGCCTCGGCCACGTCAACCTGCGAGCGCTGCTGCAGGATCGTCGGATTGAATTCCAGCGCGCGGCTTACCCACTCCTCGACGTTAGCGGGATCGGGCATTTCGAGCGGGATTTCCTGGGCCAGGCGAGAGAAGTTCTCGAACCAGGCGCCGGCGATCTCGCGCAGTGCGTCGCGGGCATCCTCGAGCACATTCTCGGCAACGATAACGCGGGCGCGGGCCGCATCATAAACGGCGCGGGCTTCGTGCACGTCGGTAACCGCGGCCAGGCCGACTTCAAAACGCTGCTCGGCCTGCTCGAACTGGCGCTTGAGCGCGGTTTCTTCGGCTTTGGCAAAGCGCACCGAGTCAAGCGCGGTCAGCACGTCGAAGTAGCCCTCCGAGACGCGGAACAGAAAATCCTGCCACGCCTGCCGATACTCGGCCTCGGCCCCGCTGACCTGCGCACGGCCGCGATCGAGCTGACCGTAGTTGGCGTCGTCGTAAATACTCTGGCGGAGCTGAATCTGCCAGTTCTCCGTATCGACATCCTGCGAATCCAACTCAGTGCCGGCGATGGTTGTTGTCGAGGAACCTTGGGTAAGACCAGCCGATGCATTGACCTGGGGCAGCAGGCTGGCGCGAGCGATAGCTGGGATCTCGCCAGCGGCGTTGAGCCGCTGCTCGGCGGCGCGGATTTCGGCGTCGTGGCTCTGCGCCAGCTCATAGACGCCGACCAGGTCCACGGCATGAGCCGTGCTGCTCAGCCCCAGGGCAATAGCCAGGGACAGGAAGACTTGCTTGCGTTTGGTCATGGTGATTCCGGCTTGAAGAAGTGTGATCAGAATTCGAACTGCGGCCGATCTTCAGCGCCGATCAGGCGCGGCAGGTCGGTGTCGAACAGGCTGTCGATCTGCCAGTGATCGCGTTCGGTGAGAGTCATCAACATAGCCTCCATCACCGGGCTGAAACCGCGCACGGCAAACAGACGGCCGCCGGGCTTGAGCCACTGGCGAAAGCGCTCGGGAACTTCAGCTGCCGAAGCGGTCACCGCGATGGCATCAAAAGTTTCGCCGGGGTCGAAATCGCCCAGGGCGTCGGCCTGTCGCGTCTCGATGCCCTTGATGGAAAGGCGGCCAAACCGGCGCTTGGCCCGCTCGACCAGCTCCTCGTGAATGTCGATACTCAGCACCGAGGCCCCCATATGCGCCAGGCAGGCAGCCATGAAACCCGAACCGGTGCCGATTTCAAGTACCCGTTGGCCGGGCTGGACGCCAAGGGCCTGCAGCATGCGACCTTCCTCGACGGGCTTCATCATGACTTGGCCCTGCGGCAGAGGAATGCGCAGGTCGGAAAAAGCCAGGCGACGATAGTCCGACGGCGCGAAGTCCTCGCGCGGGACCTCACGCAGCGCCTCGAGCGTGTGCGGATCAAGCACGTCCCAGGTGCGCACCTGCTGCTCGACCATATTGAAGCGAGCCTGTTCAAGATTGAGCGACATTTTGGTTCCAAGCGATTTAGGTCAGATTCTGCCGCGCTATTGTACTCGCTTGGGCCTCAAGGCAACTGTGCCACTTGTCATGAATGAGGCCGATGCGGAGAAATGGAAGCGCGGATCATATCTGGCGTCCGTTGCCGCGAAAAGCAAGGTTCGGCGGCCGGACGACGCAGACGCTGGCGGCAGTCGGCTGCTATCATCCGCGGGCACTCACCGCGCGGAGCGCCTCATGCCCTCGAAGCTCACAAGCCTTTTCCGCCTCCTGTTCACAGCCGTGCTGTCGCTGTTGGTTGCCGCTACCGCTGCGCTGGCCCAGGACACCGCAAAGCCCGTCCTGCACGGCAAACACTGGGTCGCCATCACCGGCAAGCCGCTGGGCGCCACCGCCGGAGCCCAGATATTCGAGCGCGGCGGCAATGCCGTCGACGCTGCGGCGGCCATGCTGGCGGCCACCGCTACCATGTGGGATACGCTGGGCTGGGGCGGCGAGACACAGGCGCTGATCTACAACCCGAAAACCGGCAAGGTCATCGGCGTCAACGGTCTCGGCGTCGCCCCCACCGGTGCCACTCCGGAATTCTTTAGCGATCAGGGTATGCAATACCCGCCCGAATACGGCCCCCTGGCCGCGGTCACACCCGGCACGCCGGGCGCATTGATGGTGATGGTCGCCGAATACGGAAAGCTCAGCCTGGCCGAGGTGCTGGCACCGGCCATCGAGATGGCCGAAGGCTACCCGATCGAAGCTGCCCAGGCTGACAACATCGAAGACAAGCGCGACGTTCTCGAACGCTGGCAAAGCTCGATCGACGTATTCCTGCCCCACCATGACCCCGACAATCCGGATCAGCGCGCCGCACCGCGCGCCGGCGAAGTGTTCGTGCAGAAAGACCTGGCGGCCACGCTGAAAAAGCTGGTCGAGACCGAGCAGCAGGCGCTGGAAGACGGCAAAAGTCGCAGGGAAGCCATTCAGGCCGCTTACGACCGCTTCTACAGCGGCGATATCGCCAACGAAATCGTCAGGGCCACACGCGCGGCGGGCGGCCTGTTCACCAGCGACGATCTGGCCGACTGGGAGGTCAAGCTCGAAGAGCCAGTGACGACGAACTACCGCGGCATCGACGTCTACAAGCTGACCACCTGGACCCAGGGACCGGTGATGCTGCAGGCGCTCAACATCCTCGAAGGCTTCGACCTGAAGGCCATGGGCTACAACTCGAAGCGCTATATCCACACGCTCTACCAGGCCATGAATCTTGCCTTTGCCGACCGCGACTTCTACTACGGCGACCCCTCGACGCCGCCACAGGAGCCCATCGAAGGCCTGCTGTCGAAAGAATATGCGGCCGAGCGCCGCAAGCTGATCCCCGAAGACCATAATCTAATCGACTACCTGCCCGGCGACCCTTACAAGTACCAGGCCGGCGACAACCCTTATGAACAGCTGCGGCAGAACTGGCAGCTTGTGCCACCCGAGGCGGAGGCCGAAGGCGAAGCAGGCTTTCAGCAGGCCGGTCTCATGCCCTTCGAGGAAGGCTTCCGCGCCGGCACCACCGCCATCCAGGCGGCCGATGCCGACGGCTGGGTCGTATCGGTCACGCCCTCGGGCGGATGGGTGCCGGCCTTCATCGCGGGCAACACCGGCATTGGTCTGAGCCAGCGCATGCAAAGCTTCGTGCTCGATGAAGCGCTCAACCCCTACAACGTAGTCGCGCCCGGCAAGCGCCCGCGGGTCACGCTCACGCCCTCAATGGCGCTCAAAGACGGCAAGCCGCTGATGGCCTTCTCGGTGCAGGGCGGCGACACCCAGGACCAGAACCTGCTGCAGTTCTTCCTCAACATGGTCGAATGGGACATGAACGTGCAGCAGGCCGCCGAAGGCCGGCACAACATCATGAGCTACCAGATGCAAAGCAGCTTCGGCGCCCACCAGGCCGAACCCGGCCGCATCGAAGTGCCGCGCTCGCTCTCGCCCTACACCACCGACCAGCTTCGCAAGATGGGCTACGACGTCGAACAAGTCGAGCGCGTCTACAACCCCACCCAGGCCATCTGGTTCGATTTTGATAACGGCACCATGCAGGGCGGCGCCAGCGACTACGGCGAGGACTACGGGATTGCGTGGTAGTCCAATCCGTTGCTGTCATGACCCCACAGCGAGTAGAATTATTCAGACCAGCTTGCTGGAGTTCTCATGACCGCCAGAGCGCTTGACCAACTTCGTTCCGAAATCCTGTCCCTGCCCGAGACTGAAAGGGCTGAGCTCGCTCATGCCCTGATCCAAAGCCTGGATTCCCCCGCAGAAAGCGATGTCGAAAAGGCGTGGGATCACGAGATAAGCCGCCGACTCAAGGAAATCGACGAGGGGCAGGCTGCCCTCATGGATCGCAGCGAATTCCGAAGGAGAATGCACGCAAAACTACTCGAGGCCTGACGGTGCCAACAGTCCGGATTCTTCGACAGGCTGCGGAGGAAGCTGAAGCAGCAGCTGGTTGGTACGAACAGGAAAGGGAAAACCTGGGGCAAGATTTCTTCCAGGCGATCGAAGCTGGAATCCAGCTTATTGAAGACGACCTTGTACCTCTTGTTTCAATGCCGGGTCACGCCGGCAGCCTGGGCGCCAAGCGGCTTATCCTGCGCCGGTTCCCCTACGACATTGTCGTCGTAGAAAGGCCGGGGGAAGTGATCGTGATTGCTTTCGCTCATCACGCCCGCAAGCCCGGCTACTGGCGGAATCGAATTGCAGAGTGATCTCGGGCTCGGTGAACGGAATGCAGAAAAGCGCCGGACAGCCACCTGTCCGGCGCCTTCGCGTCGATCTACTCCACGCGCACCGGTGTGCTCGCAATCGCGTTGCCGCTGGCATTGAGCAGATAACGCACTTCGTAGTTGCCCGGCGCGTCAGGCGCTTCAAGCCTGCCTGCGGTCGCGTTGCCGGTGCGGGTGTATTCGTCATCGGCGTCCGCCGGTGCGTCGACCGGAACGATAACGACCTTGTCGCGCGGATGGACGGTGCTGCTCCAGCTCGCTTCGAAGCGCGAACCCGCTGAAACGCTCCCCGGTGCCGACACAGTGACCTCGGGTTCGGTAAGCGTGATGGGTGCTGCGGCAATTGATTGGCCACTGGCCGACAACAGGTAGCGGATTTCGTAATCTCCCGGTTCGGCGGAGGTATCCAGACGGCCTGAGGTGGCGCTGCCGGTACGCAGATAGTCGCGGTCGGCGTCGGCTGGCGCGCCCGCTGGCACGATAGTGACCTTGTCGCGCTGATGGATCGTATAAGTCCACGATACGTCGACACGGCTGCCGGCAACCGCGCTCTCGGGCCCTGAAACACTGGTTTCAGCTTCAGTGACCGTCAGCGGCGCCGAGGCAATGGCCTGGCCATCTTCGTTGCGCAGATAACGCACCTCATAGTCGCCCGGCTCGGAGGGTGCCTGCAGGGTGCCGTCGCGCGCATCCTTGACCCGCAGGTAGTCGCCACTGGCATCCGCTGGTGCACCGGCCTCAACTATCGTCACCTTGTCGCGCGGATGGATCACATCGCTCCACTCGGCCGTCAAATTCGAGCCGGCGATCACTGATTCAGGGCCCGAGATACTCAGCGTCTTCTCGACAAGCTGGATCGGCGTGCGGGCCACGGCAAGCCCGTCGGAGGCCAGCAGATAGCGCACCTCGTACTCACCCGGTTCGGAGGGCGCCTGCAGACGGCCAGACTCGGCATTGCCGGTACGCAGATAGTCGCCATGAGCGTCATCGGGTACATCAGCCGCGACAATAGTGACCATATCGCGCGGGTGGACGGTGCCAGTCCACTCGACCGCAAAACTCGATCCGGCGGTGACAGTTTCCGGGGCCGTAACCGTCACCGCAGTCTCGGTGAGTTCGATCGGCGTGCGGGCCACCGCCTGACCCGTGGCACTGGCGACATAACGCGCCTCGTAGGGCCCCGGTTCGCCGGGGGCACGCAACACAGCCATGCTCTCCTGGCCCACGCGCTTGTAGTCGCCGCGCGAATCCGGCTCGGCGTCGGCGGGCACGATCGTGACCAGGTCGCGCGCGTGAACCTCCTCACCTAGCCAGCTTACTTCCACATTCGAACCGGCCACGGCCGTTTCAGGCGCGTTGATCGTGACCTCGGGCTCGGGCACTTCTTCGGTCGCCATCTTGCTGACTTCACCAAGTGCGGCCTTGAGGCCGGCCGCGTCACGCGCGGCAAAGAACTGCCCGCCGGTGTTGTCGGCGATGCAGGCAAGCTGCTCCTGGTCGGCATCGCCGATATCGAAGCCGATCACGTGCGCGGTGAAGTTGATGCCGGCCTCAGCCAACTCGCTGGCCGCGGCGCAGGGGTCGGCATTGCAGGTCTCCAGCCCGTCGGAAATCAGAATCACGTTGGCTGGCGCATCGCGGTACTTCAGCTCTTCGGCGGCGTGGCGCACAGCCGCGGTCAGCGGCGTCTTGCCCCTGGGTGTGATCGCCTCGATCTGCGCCAGAAGCGCCTCGCGGTCGACCGGCCCCGGCGCAACCACCGTCTCGATATCGCTGCAATCACCCTCGCGCCGATGGCCGTAGGCCACCAGCCCCAACGGCTCGGATTTATCCCAATCACGCACGAGATCGCCCAGCACCCGCCGAGCGATCACCACCTTCGCCTCACCCTCGATCTGCCCCCACATCGAATTCGAGGCGTCATAGACGATGACCGTGTCGGCGTGTGCGCCCGAACAGAGCCCGGCCAGCGCGAAAAGACCGGCAAGCCAGCCGGTGCTGCGAATTGAAGAGATCATGCGTGCCTTCCTCTGATTTACGACACCCGATCTTACGTAAGCAGGCTCCAAATCAGGACACCGTCGGTCAAACTACTGCTCTTCAGGCGGCAGCCAATCGCTCTAGCCCAAGCGATTTACGACACCATTTGGATATAGCGGCATGGAGAGCACCGTAAATATCATCCCGTGACGGTTATTGCATAATGGCGACTTCTCTCACGGACACTCAACTGTGTCCGAGCGCAAGCAAGGCCATGAGCGACAAGCGACGCGACGATGACCAAACCCGGCTCGAGCAGGACGCTACCCGCGTACTCGGCAATGCTGTCGACGGCACCGAAACCGGCAGCGCGCAGGATAAGCTGAAGCTGCCCGGATACCAGGTGATTGAAAAGCTCGGTCGTGGCGGCATGGGCCAGGTTTTTCTTGCTCGGCAGCTCGAGCCGGTTGATCGCGAAGTAGCGATCAAATTGATCCAGCAAAGGATCCACAACCCGACCAGCGAGGTGCGGTTTCTGGTCGAGCGCCAGGCTCTGGCTCAGATGCATCACCCGGCGATCGCGCAGATCTTCGATGCCGGCACCAACCCCGATGGTTTCCCGTATTTCGTCATGGAATACGTGCGGGGAGAAACGCTGACGGCCTTCTGCAACCGACAACAGCTCAGCCTGAAGGATCGGCTGGCGCTGTTCGTGCGCATCTGCCATGGCGTATCACATGCCCACCAAAAAGGCATCATCCATCGTGACCTCAAGCCAGGCAACCTGCTGGTCACCGTAATCGACGGTGTGCCGCAACCCAAGATCATCGACTTCGGCATTGCCGCCACGGAAAGCTCGGCCAGCGAGCGCCGCCACCAGGGCACGGCCGGCACGCCCGTGTACATGAGCCCGGAGCTGTTCGACGAAACTACCGGTATCGACATCCGCGCCGACATCTACTCGCTGGGCGTGATCCTGTGCGAGTTGCTGACCGACTGCCGACCTTACTCCACGGAATTATTTGAAAAGACGGACACGCGCATTATCCGCGAGCGCCTGGCCAAGCTGCATGTCCCGGCCCCATCGCAACTACTTGAATCCGAAGAAGCTGACCCGGCAAGTGCGGCCAGAAATCGCAGCACCACACCCGGACGCCTGGTGAGGCAGCTTAAAGGCGACCTCGATGCCATCGCACTCAAAGCCATTGCCCATGATCGCGAACAGCGCTATCCCGGCGTTCCGGAGCTGGCCGAAGATGTCCGCCGCTATCTCGACCGCCAGCCGGTGCATGCGGTTGACGGCGGCCGGCTCTACTTCGCCCGGCGGTTCGTCCAGCGCAATGCTCTGGCGGTGACTGCAGCCTGCCTGGTAGCCATCTCGCTGACCGCCGGACTGACCCTGGCGATCCGCGGCATGACCGAAGCGCTTGAGCAACAGCAAATTGCCGAGACCCGCTCGGCAGAGCTCAAGCGTATGGTCGATTTTCAGCAGACCATGCTCGGCGACCTGCAGCCGCGCGAGCTGGGCCAAAGCTTTGTCGAGCGGCTGCGCAAGCAGCACGCGCAGTCATTCGACCACGATGCCAATGAGGACACGGTGGCAGCAGGCATCGAGGCCTTCGATCTGGCCGTGAGCCGAATCAACCCTACCGATCTGGCCCAGGATCTGCTCGACGAGTTCATGATGCAGCGCGCCATCGACAGCATCGAGTCCGACTTTGCCGACGAGCCAAAGCTGCAGGCCGACCTCTACGAGACCGTGCGCGATATCTATGTCGACGCCGGCATGATCGAGCGCAGTCTACCGCTGGCCGAGCGCGTGGTCGATCTGCGCCTGAATGCCCTGGGCCTCGATGCGACTGCAACGCTGCAGGCCCGCCAGCGCCTGTATCGGCTGCTGGGAAGGCTGGCCAGGTACGAGGCGGCACAAGCCGAGCTTGACGAGATCACGCCGCGCCTCGACCCGGACAATCCCGACCAGCTGCGCCTGCGCCATACCATCCACGACAGCGTGGCCAATCATCTGGCCAACACCGGCCAGTACGACGACGCCGTGGCCAAGGCCCGCGACAACATCGGGCTGGCCGAACGCGAACTCGGCCGCCACCACGCCTTTACCGTGCGCGCCATCAACACCCTGGGCTATGTGCACGCCAGATCCGGGAATATCGAACAAGCGCTCGAACACTTCCGGGCCAGCGCCGATCGCGCACGCGGCCACTTCGAGCCGCATGACGACGCCTACTACAGCGCCCGGCTCAACGTCGGCGCGGCGCTGGGCGCGCTGGGCCGGATCGAAGAAGCCTACGCGATCGAACGGGAAGTCTACGAAATCCTCGCTGATCACTACGGCCGCCGCCACGACTCCACGCTGAGAGTCATGAACAACATGGCGCTGAGCCTGATGGACCTGGAGCGCTTCGATGAAGCCACCGCCATGATGCAGGACATTCTGCGCTACACGCGCGAAGCCTGGGGCCCGCACAGCCCGATCACGTTGAGTTCCATCCAGAACCTGGCCGAGCTCTACCTGCGCACCGGTCGTGCGCAAGCAGCGCTGAAAGAAGTTGAACCAGTCATTTCATGGCGCGAACGTCTTCTGGGTGAAGATCATTCAGATGTCACGACCTCCCGCTTTCTGGCAGCAAAAGCCGCCCTCGCCCTAGAGCAAAGCGACCAGGCCCTGGCCTGGCTGGAACCCGTACTTACATACCAGCTCGAAACGCTGGAACCCGACGACCCTCGACTACTTCAGACCCTCCGCCTGACCGCCGACATCCATCAGCAGGCAGGCGACATGCAGGCCGAGACCATGCGGCGTCGGCAAGTCGCGGAACAGATCGCCGGCAGCGACGAATCACCGAGCCTTGACAACATCGCCTCGGCCCTGCGCTTGCTTGAACTTTACCAAAGCGACGGCAATGCCGAACGTATCGAAGCACTGACCGGTAATATCGAACGCTGGCTGGAAACCGGCGGCGAGGAACTCGATGAGCTGCGCGAGCGTTATCTTCGAGGCGCTGGAGACAAGATCGCGGATGCGGTTTCAAGTGGATGAGAAAGTTTTGTGCCGAATCCGACCTCAAGCAACCAGCGGGCGAATCAGCTCGAAGAGTGATGGGCGCAGCTGACTTTTCGTTGTTCTTCCCAGCCAGCCACGCCCAATCAGCTCACTTTCAACTCAATACGAGCAATCCAGGCTGCCGCGGTTGCCGTCACAACTCAAGTCACAGTCCAGGCCGTCGCCCGAGCCACCCACATCAAGCCCGTAAAGTGCCGCCAGCAACGCAAGCTGGGCACCAACATTGCTACCGCGAACACGATCATTCCAGCTGTGACCAGAAAAATGACCCGCTTCTTGCGAAATTACAGTTCCATCGGGGAGCCGGGCAGTATGGGTGAGAACTGTAAAATCAACAAAGATGCCCAAACCGCCCAGTTCGGGGCTGATACCGTCAACCTCTAATTGAATGGAAGTACCGTCTTCGAACTGAACAAGAATCCTGGAGTTTCCAAGAAACCATTCTCCCAGATACTTTTGCCCAACCCTGGCCACAAGATCGCCAACGCCGTATAAAAAGCTCGTCCAGACTGAATTGTGATGGTCGCCAAGATCGGCTCTCAACTGAAGTCTGGCAAGCCCGGCAGGCGAGCCTTCAGGCCCTACCAGGCTGATTGCACTGTCAACATCGGTAAATTCCACCCCATCCTGTGGCCCCTCAAGGCTTGCCGAGAAATCAAGGGCAATTGATATGCCTTCAAGAACAGCGGCCTTGACTTGCGGGTCTCCATCCACCGGCCAGGCTGTCTTGTATGGCCCGAATTCGTAAAACACACTCTTGAATCCGGGGAACTCCGGTCGCGGGCCACTGCCGTTGTCAAGAGGCTGCACAACGACCTGAAAGGCTTCCACATGATTGTGCGCAACATTGGCTACATAAACCGACCAGGTGAGTGGGGTGCGGACATGGGATGGCAGCTCCGGCACCTTTCTGGCCGCAGCAACCGCATAATGCGCTTGCTGCGTGCAACCATCGCAGTGAGCAACGAAATCGGGAGAGCCCTGCGCCAGAGCCGGCCCCGCAGACAACAGCAGCATCAGAGCCGCTCCGAGATTCAAGATCACAAAAGCGCTCTTGAAAAAACCAATGCTGAAAAAACCGATTCCAAAAAAAGCCAATCCCTGATTTGACCATGATTTGCCTCTACCAACGCTGCCTTGATAGCAAGGTAAGAGAACCGGGGCGAGGATGCAACTTGCCGTGACCGCAGGCATGTAAACGGCCATGCCGACAGGCTCTCATTGCCTGACTTCAGTGCCTGTCGCCGTCGCAAGCAACCCAGGCCCATCGGCTGCTGGAAAACACCGGGCCCGGCCGGGTACGCGGTAAACTTGTCGTGCAACCGTGATGAGAACCTGCCAAGACATGAAAGGACAAGCATGAAACCCTCGATTCTTCTCGGTACGGCGACCATTCCCGATACCAACAAGCAGATGCTGCTCTATCAACACGAGGTGAAGTTCTCGATCACCATTCCCGGCCGGGGCGAGCTGATGAACAGCCGCGTCAACGGTTCGGAGAAGGCGCTAGCGGAGCTGACCTGCGAGCGCATCAAGGGTGTGGCCAAGCCGCGGCTGCTGATTGGCGGCCTGGGCATGGGATTTACCCTGGCCTCGGCGCTGGAAGCAACCGGGGCCGATGCCGAAGTGGTGGTCGCCGAGCTGGTCCCGGAGGTGGTCGAGTGGAACCGCGATCTGATGGGCAAGCCGGCCGGGCACCCGCTGGCTGACCCGCGCACTACAGTTTACGTCGGCGACGTCAGCGACCTGCTGAAAAAACCCGAGTCGGGCTTCGACGCCATCATGCTCGACGTCGACAACGGCCCCGAAGCGCTGATCCGGCGCGAAAACGACTGGATCTATACCACTGCCGGACTCCGCACCGCCGCCAAGGCACTGCGGCCGGGCGGGGTTTTGTCGGTGTGGTCGGCCGGGCCCGACCGGCTGTTCGTCAAGCGCATGAAGCAGGCCGGCTTCAAGGTCGACGAGCGCGTGGTGCGTCCGCATAAAAAGGGCAAGGGCGCGCGGCACTTCATCTGGTTTGGAACGCCGGGCCCGGTACCCGTATAATCGAGCGCCTGTCAGGCTGCAAAATCCCGCATGTTACGGATCCTCATCACTCTGCTGGCCTTCATCGCACCCGCGATTCACGCCGCGAACTTCGACGGCGCCAATATGCGCTTTGCCGACATCGACCAGGACTTTCGCATTCTGCTCGAAGCCAAACGCGTGCCGGGCGCGGCCTGGGCCATCGTGCGCAACGGTGAGATCATCCACGCCGCCGGCCATGGTGTACGTTCGCTCGACGACCAGCGAGCAGTCACGCCCGAGACCGTCTTTCGCATCGCCTCGGTCTCCAAGACCTTCGCCGCCCAGCTCACCGGCCAGCTCGTGGCCGAAGGGAAGCTGCACTGGAACGACCCGATCCAGCGCTTCGTGCCGCAGTTCACCCTGGCGCGGCCGGAACACGCGCAGCATCTGACCCTGGCGCACCTGCTCGGCCAGTCGGCCGGCATCGTGCCCAATGCCTACGACAACCTGCTCAACGCCGGGAGATCGCTCGATCAGATCCTGCCGCAGTTCGGCAAAGTCGAGCCGATGTGCCCACCGGGGCAGTGCTACAGCTATCAGAACGTGCTGTTTTCGCTCATCGAGCCGGCCATCGAGTCGAGCACCGGTCACGGCTACGCCGAGCTGCTGCGCAAGCGCGTTTTCCAGCCGCTGGAAATGCAGCAGGCATCCGTTGGCCTGAACGATTTTCTGGCCAGCGACAACCGCGCGTCACCGCACGTCAAGGTCAGCCGCAAACGCTGGGTGCCGACCGAAGTCAACGAAAACTACTATCGCGTCGCGCCCGCAGCCGGGGTCAACGCCAGCGCGCTCGACCTGGGCCAGTGGCTGGCCGCAAACATGGGCTACCGGCCTGAAGTAGTACGGCCCGAGCTGGTAGCCGACCTGACCCAAAAGCGCGTGCACACCGCCCGCGAACTGCGGCGCAAGGGCTGGCGCGACCTCCTGAGCGACGCCCATTACGGCCTGGGCTGGCGCATCTACACCATCGACGGCCATGACCTGATTACCCACAGCGGCTGGGTACGGGGCTTTGTCGCCCAGGTGGCCTATTCACGCGAACACGACACCGGCCTGGCGCTGCTGCTCAACGCCGAAAGCAGCGCAATCAGCGATCTGTCGATCAAGTTCTGGCGCCAGCTGCTGCAGGAGCGCCCCTTGATCGCAGACAAGCGCCCGGAGCAGTCGAGCGAACTCGGTGCTGCGACGAGCCGGGCCACGGCGGCGGCCACGCCGGAATGAGCGACCGGGCTCCGATGATCGACCATCCGCGTGTCGCATCATCCGCCGAGCCCGGCCAGGTCGACTGAACTGCGGCCCGTTACTTGAGGCGGGCGTTCAGCGAGATTTCTGCACCCGCAAGCACCTTCGATACCGGGCAACCCTGTTTGGCCGCCTCGGCGTGCTTGTGGAACTCGTCCTCGCTGATGCCCGGCACCGCGGCTTCGGTCACCAGATCGATACGCGGAATCGAAGGGCCGTCGTCGCCAACCTCGAGGTGAACCTTCGCCTCGGTCGCGACCGAATCCGGCGTGTGGCCCGCTTCGGCCAGGATATTGGACAAAGCCATCGAGAAGCAGCCCGCGTGAGCGGCAGCAATGAGCTCTTCGGGGTTGGAGCCGGTACCTTCCTCAAAGCGCGAACTGAAGGAATACTGGCCTTCCCAGGCGCCGCTGGCCAGCGCCATGTGGCCCTTGCCGGACTTGAGATCACCCTGCCAGGTTGCATTTGCCTTGCGTGTCGCCATGGTTCGATTCTCCTTAGATAGCTGTTTGCGAGTGATTTTCATTGTACGCTTGCGCAGTCAGGCGTGGCGCCGAAATGGTCAACACACTCAGCGGCCAGAGGAACGAATGTGAGCATTTCCACCCTGCTGATCACCAACCCCGGCAGCCGATCCGGCGACGGCGACATCGATCATGCTGCCGAGCGCCTCGGTGAGCAGGGCGCGGTCGAGATCGTGCGCCCGAACGCACCACAGGCCCTGCCTGCGGCCATCCGCGAACACGGCCGTTCCGTCGACCGCATTGTGCTCGGTGGTGGCGACGGCACGATCAACCTCGCGCTCGACGCACTCATGGAAATCGACAAGCCGCTTGGCATCCTGCCGCTCGGCACCGCCAACGATCTGGCCCGCTCTCTCAACATCCCGAAGCCGATCGACCAGGCCGTTCGCGTGATTCTTGACGGCCGCCTGCGCCGCCTCGACGCCGCGCGCGCCAACGACGTCAGCTTCATCAACGCCATCGGCGTCGGCCTGGGACCCAGGGTGACGCGCGAGCTGGACGCCGCGGCCAAGGCAAGGCTGGGCGTGTTCGCCTATCTGCAGGGCCTTGTCCGGGCGCTGGAGCGCCAGCAGGTCTTCACTGCCCGGGCGCAATGCGATGACTACGTCCGCGAAGGTGAATTCATCCAGGTGACCATTGCCAACGGCATCCATTACGGCGGCGGCATGACCATCGCCGATGATGCCAAGCTCGATGACGGGCTGCTCGATGTCGTTCTGGTCACCCGCCAGAGCCGCTGGAGCCTGTTCAACAACGCCCTGCGCCTGAAAACCGGCTTGACCCGGGCAGCCGACAATCTGGTGCACTGGCGCTGTCGCGAGGTCCACATAGAGACCCGATCGGTCATGGATGTCACCGCCGACGGCGAGCTGCTGACGCGAACGCCCCTTGAGTGCCGAGTCATTCCTTCCTGTCTGTCGATTTTCTGTCCTGTCAGCTCACCGGCCCCATGAAAGTTCGGCAAACGGGCAGACAATCTGTAGCGGACAGGTAAACTGCACCGAGACTCAAAGTTCGGAACCGCCTGCCATGAGCGATACCAGCATTCACAGCGAGCGTCAGGCCGCGCTGATCGACGCCCACTCCTGCGCCTGCGCCCTGGCCCAGCGTTACGCCCACGCCTGCGACGCGCTTCTGGAAAAAGGTCGGTTGAAAGACGAGCTGTCTGCCCGGCGGACTGAACTCGACGAGCTGACCGCCCTTCTGGACTCACGCATTCGCAAGCACGGCATACTGCCCCACGACATCAACGTCGACCGCGAAGACCTGGCTCGCCTCGCCGACCGATTTCGCGAATGGCTCGACCACGAGCGCCACTCCCACCTCAAGCACGCCCTGGCCGAGCGCGAAGCCGAGCTGATCGATTGCCTGACCACGCTCCGACGCGCCGGCGTGGACGACGCGGAAACCAGCCACGCGGAAGCAGCCAGTCGGAAAATGATGGCGACCCTCGAGAACAACTGAGCCGGCTCAGCCTCTTACCCTGGCTCGAGCGACGCCCGACAGCCCCGGCGCCGCCCAGCCCAGCGCAATCCAGCCGGCCATGTGACATACCCCGCCCAGCGGCGTGACCGGCCCCAGCCACTCCAGACCCAGCGCCATGCGCGCATAGATGCTGAAGCTGAACAAAAGCGTGCCGGCCACGAACAGCCAGGAAGACAAGCCCAGACGAAAGGCAACGGGCTTCGACTCCACCAGTGATGCCGCCAAGCCCGTCACGACGATCATCACCGCCCCGAACTCGTGGTAGCGCACGGCGGTCATGACCGAACGCATCGCCGGCGCGTCCAGGCCTGCCGCCGGCCCGTGGCCGGTCAGCGCGCCGGCGACGACAGCCAGCAGGCCGAGCAGCGCGCCTGCAATCAACGAAAAATGCATCGTCCGATCTCCTGAAGCCGTGGTCGATTCATTATGCCGCCGGCCGTTTGCTGATTCGCATGGGTCGTTCATGGCTTTTCCATTAGCGCACCAGGGTGCTGTAAAAACCGAAAACCACGGAAGACACGGTAGGCACGGAGAATCCAGATCAAATCAGTCTCGAAGAGTTTTCATGATAAAGAGGGATTTTCCTGATTTCCCCCGGCGTTACCCGCAAGCACGCGTAGAGCAAAGCGCCCATTCTCGGGTTTTGAGAATGGCTGCTGCATAATGCGGAGCCATGAGCAACGAACTGCCCCCGAACGAAAACGTCCTGACCCCCACCGCGCGGCTGGCGCGCGCGGAAAAGCAGCGCCGGGCGATGGCCCGCAAGTCCGAAGGCGAGCAGGCCTGGCAGTCACCCGAGGTGCTGGCCTTTCCCGCCTGGATCGGCCGGCTGCGCGACGACTGGTTTCTGCTGGCCGATTCACCGCGGGTGCCGATTGCCGCCTCACAGGCGCTGGCGCTGTGGCGCTCGGTGATCGATCGCGACGTGTTCATCGGCGAGCCGCGCGTGGCCGAACTGGCCGCGGCTGCCTGGCGTCTGGTGCACGAGTACCGAATCGACGCTCCGTCGCAGTGGCCCGGGCCGCTGCTGAGCGAAGACAGCGGTCATTTTTGCGACTGGGCCAAGCGATTTGACCGGCTTTGTGAAAAGCACGGCCTCATCGATGAATGGGCATTTGCCGGCCGCCTGCCCGATCTGATCGCGCGCGGCGAGATCGAGCTACCCGACACGCTTCGCCTTGCGGGCTTCGAGCTGGCGGTGACGCCCTTGCAAAGCGCGATTCTCGACGCCGCCGAGGCAGCGGGCACACGCATCGAGCGCGACCCCGCGCCTGAAGAGGCCGCCCCGCTCGCGACCGTCGAAGAGCATCCAGAGGACGAGGACGAACTCCGGGCCGCAGCGCGCTGGGCCCGCGCCCGGCTCGAGGAGGACGCCGACCAGAGCATCGCCATTGTCGTACCCGGCCTGCGCGAGCGGCTGGGCGCGGTCGAGCGCATCTTCCGGCAGGTCTTCGACCCCCCGGGCTTTGCGCTCGAGCGCCGCCGCGACGAGCCCTGGCATGTCTCGCTGGGCCCGCCGCTGGCGCGCTGGCCGCTGATCGCCGACGCGCTGGCGCTGCTCAAGCTCGACCCGCAGCGCATCAGCCAGCCGCAGGCGGCCCAACTGCTGCGCTCGCCCTTTCTGGCCGGCTGGGAAGAAGAAACCGGAGCCCGCGCTGCCGCGCTGGCGGCGCTGGCTCGGCGTCGACCCTACTGGCTGCACACCGGCCAGCTCGCCTGGCAGGCCGGCGACAGCGGCGCGCCGGGCTTGTCGGCCCGCCTGGGCGCTTGGGAGCTGCTGCGGCGTCAACACCGCGACGCCGCCCTGCCCTCGCAGTGGGTGGCGCGTTTCCAGACCGAGCTCGAGACCCTGGGCTTCGGCCGCGGCCGCGGTATGGACAGCGCCGAGTTCCAGGCGCTGCAGCGCTTTCATGATCTGCTCGAGGACTTCAGCGCGCTCGATCTGGTCATCGAGCGACCGCTGGCGCGCGCCGCCGCCCTGCGCCGGCTGAGCGAGAGCGCCGCTTCGGCCAGCTTTCGCGAGCGCAATCCGGGCGCGCCGGTCGAGATCCTGGGCGTGGAAGAGGCCCTGGGTTCACGCTTCGACGCGATGCGCATCACCGGCCTGGACCACCAGACCTGGCCCGCGCCCACGCGGCGCGATCCCTTCATTCCCGCGCCGCTGCAGGCGAGCGTGCCCGCGGCGACGGCCGAAGGTGCGCTGGAGCGCGCGCGCGCCGAACTTACCGGCCTGAGACGCGCCGCGCCGGTGTTGACCGGCAGCTACAGCCGCGGCAGCGACGATGAAAAACGCCACCTCACGCCGCTGCTCGGCGACTGTCGCGTCGAAGAGATCGACCCGCCCACGAATTTCGCAACCGCGCCGATGGACGCGCCGGCCGACGACATGCGGGCACCGGCGCATTCCGGCGGTGAAGTCCGCGGCGGCACCGCGGTGCTGCAGCGTCAGAGCGACTGCCCCTTCAAGGCCTTTGCCGAGACGCGCCTGGGCGCCGGCGACCTCACGCCGCCGCGGCCCGGCCTCGACGCTCGCGAGCGCGGCAGCCTGGTGCACAAGGCGCTGGAGCATTTCTGGCAGGGGCTCGACGGGCTGGGCGCGCTCAAGGCCCTGGCCGAAGCCGCGCTGGCCGAACGTATTGCCGCGGCCCGCGACGCCGCCCTGGAAGAGTTCGCCAAACGCAGTCCGCTGGCGCTGACCGAAGCGGAGCTGACCATCGAGGCGCAGTGCCTGGAACGTGCCCTGGCGCGCTGGCTGGCCATCGAACGCGAGCGCGATGGATTTTCCGTGACCGCCCTCGAGGCGCCCATCGAGCTGGCCTTCGGCAAGCTGAAACTGACCGGCAAGATCGACCGCGTCGACGAGCTCGACGGCGGCGGCTCGGTGGTGATCGACTACAAGACCGGCGGCGCCGGCAAGAACGGCTGGGCGCCCGAGGCGCGCCTGGCCGACGTGCAGCTGCCTGCCTATGCGGTCAGCCTGCAGCCACGGCCTGCCGCCATTGCTTTCGCCCGACTCAAGCCCGACAGGATGGGCTTCGACGGCCTGGCCGAGGTCGACGCCGGCATCGGCGGCGTGGCGGTGATCGGCGAGATCAAGGGCCAGTCGAAGTTCCGCGGTGCCGAGTCCTGGGCGTCGCTGGTCGACGACTGGCGCGATCATCTCGAGTTCCTGGCCGCGGACTTCACGAGCGGTCGGGCCGAGGTCCATCCGCGCGACGCCCAGGTCTGCAAGTACTGTCACCTGCACGCGCTTTGCCGCATCAACGAGCGCGTGGCGCTGCCGGAGGCCGACAATGAGTGATCAGCGACAGCGTGAACTGGCAGTCGAACCGCAGCGCTCGGTCATCGTTCAGGCGCCGGCCGGCTCGGGCAAGACCACCCTGCTGGTCGAGCGCTATCTGGGCCTGCTGGGCGTGGTCGAGGCACCGGAAGAAATCCTGGCGATCACCTTCACCCGCAAGGCCGCCGCCGAGATGCGCGAGCGCATTCTGCAGTTTCTCGACCCGGACTATGCCGCCGGCGGCGACCACGAACGCGCGGCGGTGGAGAAAGCGCGCGCGGTGGACGGCAAGGTGGCCGAGTGGGGCTTGCTCGACAACCCGCAGCGCCTCTTGATTCGCACCATCGACAGCTTCAATCACTACCTGGCCCGGACCATGCCGGTGGCCAGCCAGCTCGGCCCCGTGCCGGCGCCGGCGGAAAATACCCGCGCGCTCTACCGCGAGGCCGCGCGCCGGGTGCTCGCGCGCGCCGAAGGTCGCGACGGGCTGGCCGACGACGTCACCCGGCTGCTGCTGTGGCGCGATAACCGCAGCCAGGACATCGAGGACCTGCTCGTGGCCCTGCTGGGCAAGCGCGAGCAATGGCTGCGCGCGCTGGGCATGAGCGGCGAGCCCGACCGCGAGGTCTTCGAGCGCGTCGTGCACGATGTAGTAACCGAGCAGCTCGCCGCGGCCCGTGAAGCCCTCGACGCGGGCCTTGCGGCCGCCGCAGTGGATGCTGATCAGCTACTGGAGACTCTGCGCCTGGCCGCCGGCAGCCTGCAGGCCGACGGCGTGGCCTCGCCCCTGGACGACGGCGACCTCACCGCATTGCCCGGCGCCGATCCGGCCACCGCTCCGAGCTGGCGCGCGCTCGGCTTCGTTCTGCTGACCAACGGCGGCACCTGGCGGGCCAGCCCCAACAAGAACCAGGGGTTTCCGCCCAAGAGCGCGCACAAGGATCGCATCGTGGCGATGCTCGATTCACTGCGCGACAACGAGGCGCTGGCCGCCCGCCTCGACCGCGCCCGCGCCCTGCCCGACCCGCGCTACGAGCCGGCCGAGTGGGACGTGCTGGCCGCGCTGATCCGGATGCTCGAAACCGCCGCCGGGGAACTCGAGCTGGTCTTCGCCGAAACCGGCCAGAGCGACTTTGCCGGCATCGGCGCGGCGGCCCTGCGCGGCCTGGGGGACGAAGACGCCGGCTACACCGATCTGGCGCTGTATCTCGACCAGCGCATTCGCCACATTCTGGTCGACGAATACCAGGACACCAACTGGGGCCAGTATCACCTGCTGGAAAAACTGGTCGGCGGCTGGCAGCCGGGCGAAAACCGCAGCCTGTTTCTGGTCGGTGACCCGATGCAGTCGATCTACCGTTTCAGAGAGGCCGAAGTCGGCCTGTTCATGCGCACGCGCGAGCGCGGCATCGGCACGCAGGCGGTGGAGCCGCGCCGCCTGACGCGCAATTTCCGCTCGGCAGCGGAGATCGTCGAGTGGGTCAACGACCGCCTCGGGCCGATTTTCCCCGAGCGCGAGGACATTTCCGCCGGCGCCGTCAGCTACGCGCCATCAGAGCCCGGCCGCGACGGCGGCGGCTGCGTTGAGGTCCTGGCCCGCCCCGACCGCGCCGCCGAAGGCGAAGCGGTGGCGCGAAAGGTGGCCGAAGCGCTGGAAGCCCACCGCGACGATCGCGACTACAAGGCCGCCATCATCGTGCGGGCGCGCTCGCATCTGGCCGATATCCTGCCGGCGCTGGAACGTCTTGACGTCGGCTATCGCGCCGTCAAGCTCGACCCGCTGCTGACCCGCCCGGTGGTCCAGGACCTGCTGGCCATCACCCGCGCGATCGCCAACCCGGCCGACACCGCCTCAGTGCTGGCCGTGCTGCGCTCGCCGGTCTGCGGCCTGACCCTGGCCGACCTCGACGCCCTGGCCGGCGACGGGCGCTCCCTGAGTGACGGGGCCGCCCTCGAGCGACTGAGCGCAGACGGGCGCCAGCGAGCCGGCAAGGTCTTCGAAGCGTTCGAGCAAGCCGGTGCGCTGTGGCGCAAGCGCCCGCTGCGCGACTTGGTCGAGGGCCTGTGGACGCGCCTGGGCGGGCCGCAGGCGCTCGCCAGGCCCGAGTCGGATGGACGCGATGCCGCGGCCTATCTCGACACCCTTGCTGCCGCCGAGGACGAAGGCCTGCTGTCGGACTGGAACGCCTTCATGGAGCTGCTCGACGAGCAATACACCGAGGGCGACCCGCCCCGCGACGACATCAAGCTCGAGATCCTGACCATGCACGGCGCCAAGGGCCTGGAGTGGGATCTGGTCGTGCTGCCGGGCCTGGACCGGGGCACCGGCGGTGATCGTCGGGAACTGCTCTACTGGCTGCCGTTCACGCCCGAATCCGGCGAGGAGCGGGTGCTGATCGCGCCGCTGAGATCGGCCGAGCAGGACGACAACACCCGGCTGATCAAGCTCATCGGCGCCGAGGAGAAACAGCGCGAAGCCTACGAGCACCAGCGCCTGCTGTACGTGGCGGCGACGCGCTCGCGCGAGCAACTGGTGCTGTCGGCCGCGCTCGACCCCGAAAAGACGCCGATCAAGCCGCTGGCCGCCAGCCTGCTGGCCGACCTGTGGCCGACCTGCGGTGAAGATTTTCTGCGCGCCCTCGATGCTGCACCGCGGCCGGAAGCCAACGACGCGGACACCCCGAAAATGCCCGACCAGACCCTGCGGCGCGTGGCCAGCGGCTGGCAGCCGGCCCTCGGCGAGCGCCTGCACTGGCAGCCCGCCCTGCCGCCGCGCGAGCGCGAGGTCGAGATCGAATTCAACTGGGCCGGCGTGCAGGCCCGGCGCATCGGCACCGTGCTGCACCGCCTGCTCGAGCGCGTCGGCCAGGTCGGCATCGAACGCTTCGACGAGCAGCAGCAGCGCGCGCTGGGTGAGCGCATTCCGGCGCTCCTCAAGGCCATGGGCACGGGCCGCGGCGACCTCGAGGCCGCCGCCGAGCCGGTGCGCGAGGCCTTCGAGCGCACGCTGGCGAGCGCGACCGGACGCTGGCTGCTCAGCGGCAGGCACCAAAGGGCCGCCTGCGAACTGCCGCTGACCGGGATCGTCGATGGCGAACTGGTCAACGCCGTCATCGACCGCACCTTCATCGACGCCAACGGCACGCGCTGGATCGTCGACTACAAGTCCGGCTACCACGCCGGCGGCGCGCTCGACGATTTTCTGGCCGAAGAGGCGGCGCGCTACGAAGCCCAGCTGAGCACCTACCGACGACTCTTCCAGCAGATGGGCGAAACCGATATCAAGGCGGCGCTGTATCTGCCGCGGCATGATCGCCTGGTCGTGGCGGGATGAGTGGTTGGTGGTGAAGGCTTAGCTGGTTGGCCGCCGTATTCCCGGCCTCCGAGCCGGGATCTTCCTGCCTGTGGCGCCAGCGCCGATAAGGCCGCGGATCAAGTCCGGGGCTTCGGGATCTGAGCTGGCTGATTGGATACGGTTTTCCCGGCCTCGAGCCGTGATCTTTTTTCAATGGTGACCTGCGCTGCGATGGCCCCGGATGTAGTACGGGGCTGCGGGTCCGGATCTGGCTGTTTGGATACCGTATTCCCGGCCTCGAGCCGGGATCTTCTTGCCAG
>NZ_JBJNIO010000081.1:0-260 GCF_056324145.1 Wenzhouxiangella sp. YN1 | reverse complement strand
TCATGGAACCAGACCTTACATCAGGTCTCGTGTGATCCGCACCTGCCGGCCTAGGTTCCCCGCAGCCCCGGACTTGATCCGGGGCCTTCCGAGTGCCGGTGCCCTTGGCAGGAAGATCCCGGCTCGAGGCCGGGAATACGGTATCCAATCAGCCAGCTCCGATCCCGCAGCCCCGGACTTGATCCGGGGCCTTCCGAGTGCCGGTAGCCTTGGCAAGAAGATCCCGGCTCGAGGCCGGGAATACGGTATCCAATCAGCCA
>NZ_JBJNIO010000080.1:0-292 GCF_056324145.1 Wenzhouxiangella sp. YN1 | reverse complement strand
ACCTCCAGATCGCGATATGGTGCTGGTCGAAGCCGGTGGCTTGCGCTTGGTGATTGATCCCCCGCGCCCTGCGCGCCACCCGGCAGGGCCTTGGCGCCCGCCGTTGCAGGAGCGATCTCCAGATCGCGATACGGCGCTGATCGAAGCCGGCCGGCTTCTGACGGTTTGATGGCCCTCTTTGGCCCGCAGCTGCACATCTCCCATCCGGGCTTCGACAAGTCAAAGGCGTTCCGCCCGGCTTGCTTCGCAAGCTCTTTGGGCGGGTCACTTTTTCCAGCGCGAAAAAAGTAAC
>NZ_JBJNIO010000079.1:0-641 GCF_056324145.1 Wenzhouxiangella sp. YN1 | reverse complement strand
ACCCGAACGGAGCTGATCGCGGTCTGGAGACCGCTCCCACATCAACAACCGCCACCCGAGCCGTAGGAGCGACCTCCAGGTCGCGAAGCCAGCGCCCGAGCAGAGCTTTCGCGATCTGGAGATCGCTCCTACAACAACAACCGCCACCCGAGCCGTAGGAGCGACCTCCAGGTCGCGAAGCCAACACCCGAGCGGAGCTGATCGCGGTCTGGAGATCGCTCCTACAACAACAACCGCCACCCGAGCCGTAGGAGCGACCTCCAGGTCGCGAAGCCAACACCCGAGCGGAGCTGATCGCGATCTGGAGATCGCTCCTACAACAACAACCGCCACCAGAACCGTAGGAGCGACCTCCAGGTCGCGAAGCCAACGCCCGAGCGGAGCTTTCGCGATCTGGAGATCGCTCCCACATCAAAAACCGCCACCGGAACCGTAGGAGCGACCTCCAGGTCGCGAAGCCAGCGCCCGAGCGGAGCTGATCGCGATCTGGAGATCGCTCCTACATCAACAACCGCCACCCGAGCCGTAGGAGCGACCTCCAGGTCGCGAAGCCAGCGCCCGAGCAGAGCTTTCGCGATCTGGAGATCGCTCCTACAACAACAATCGCCACCGGAACCGTAGGAGCGACCTCCAGGTCGCGA
>NZ_JBJNIO010000078.1:0-283 GCF_056324145.1 Wenzhouxiangella sp. YN1 | reverse complement strand
TGACGTTAAAGAGCGCTTTTTGGTTACTTTTTTGGCTCTGGAAAAAAGTTACTCGCCATCAGCCTGCGATGCAGGCGGGCGAAACGCCTTTGACTTGTCGAAGCCCGCATGAGATTGCTCGACTTCAAAGCTGAAAGATGGATATCACGCCGTGACAAGGCAGCCGGGCAGCCGGCTTCGATCAGCTCTGTATCGCGATCTGGAGATCGCTCCCACCCCCCATGAGAGTCGCTTTCCTTCCACACGTGCTGGCGTCAACGCCCTGCCGATGGCGCGCAACGCG
>NZ_JBJNIO010000077.1:0-6680 GCF_056324145.1 Wenzhouxiangella sp. YN1 | reverse complement strand
GCTGCGCGACAGCCGGGCCGCAAGCCCGCCGATCCCCGGGACAAGGAGCTCGAGCGCCTGAAGAAGGCCAATGCCAAGCTGGAGAAGCGCGCCTACGTGGCCGAGCAACTGGTCGATCTCCAAAAAAAAGTCTTGCACCTGTTCGACAGCGACAAAGACGGGAGCAGATCGTGAGCTGCCTGACTGCCCTGCCACCGGACGTGCCCAAGGCGCAAGCCTGCCGGGCTCTGAACGTGCCGCGCCACTGGTGCTATCCGGATCGCCGGCAACGCAATCGGGCCGCAGCGCCGACCGGTCAGGGACGAGGACTGTCAGAGGCCGAAGAGCAGCGCATCCTCGGTGCGTTGCACTCCGAACGCTTCCTGGACGCCGCCCCACGCCAGGTCTACGCCACGCTGCTCAGCGAGGGCACCGTGCTGGGCTCGGTCTCGACGATGTATCGCCTGCTGCGCCGGCGACAGGAAACGCGCGAGCGCCGCAACCAGCGCCCGGCCCAACACCACGTCAAGCCGCAACTGAAAGCGACGGCTCCCGACCAGGTCTACACCTGGGACATAACGAAGCTGCCGACGGTCACCCGCGGCGTCTACCTGTGCCTGTACGTCATCCTGGACCTGTTCAGCCGCTATCCCGTCGGCTGGATGGTGTCGCGCAAGGAGAACGCTGGCCTGGCCTGTCACCTGTTCCGCGAGGTCCTGTCGAGGCGGGCCATCGAGCCCGATCAGCTGATCGTCCACCAGGATCGCGGCTCGCCGATGATCGCGCACAGCTTCGGTGATCTGTTGTCCGACCTGGGCGTTGAGCGCAGCTTCTCGAGGCCGAGAGTCAGCAACGACAACCCGTTCAGCGAAAGTCAGTTCAAGACCGTCAAATACTGGCCAAGCTACCCGGGTCGTTTTCAGGGCGAGGAACATGCCCGGGCGTGGTGTAGGGAGCTCTTCCCGGCTTACAGCCGCCGACCGCACGAAGGCCTGGCGCTGTTTACCCCCGAAGATCTCTATACCGGACAGTTCGAAGCACTCTGGCGGATCCGGCAAGCGGCCATGGATCGGCACTATGCGGCGCATCCCGAGCGCTACGTCAAAGGACCACCCCAAGTTGCCAGGCCACCAGCGGTCGTCTCGATCAATCCCGACGATGGTCAGACCGCAACGGAGTTACTCGGCACACCAGGTGCGTTCGAAGTCTCACCAACACCGGTCAGCGCCGAGCTGCCCGAGGTTGTTACATAGAAATCGTCGCCGATGTGTTGGGAATATGTTGACACGTTCCGTTGAGCCATTTAGTCCCGGGTGGAAGGACGGCAATGTAATGCATTGCCTTGATTTTGATCAACGAGGCGTTCGAAGGCCTAGCCAAGCGTGCGACGTTGGCTCATTTGAAGAAATAGATGTAGTCTTTCGGGACAGGTTTAGTTCAACGGATTAAGTCGTTGTGGGGTCGGTGGTTGCGGGTTTGCAAGATGCCAGGCGGGTAGCCGAGTGTAAAACATAAATCAATTTGCGAACAACTACCCATACCAGTATGTGGTTTCGAGTCGATCGTGGCCATATCTCTAGTTATGCCTAGTCCTAAATTGGGGAAGTGGACAAGTTAGCCTACCGACAAAATACGTAATCACCGCCTACGATACTGAATTTAAGCTCCTCAAATGGCTGTATGCCGAGTTTTAGATGTACCGTCACTTCAATAAAGCCGCCAGGCGGATCGAACGGTGACGCCAGGAAATAGGCTTTAAGAGCCTCAATAAGGTTCTCCTTAAATTGAGTTGGCTCTGACTCTGATGCATGCGTGACCTCTAAATCAGGTACAAAGGTTTCGTCGCCATCTTCAACTTGGACATTTCGTATGTTCCAGTTAGCGCCCTCCTTGTGTGCATAGGCCCGCACCAGAAAAGTACTGCCTTTTACGATCGGATATCTTTTATGCCAACCCCGGAAAAAGCCCGCTTTATCCCAGCTTATTCATCAGACTGCCTCTTTCACGCTGAGTCAAGCCGGCTTTGATGGATTTTGGTCACCCAGCTTGCAGGTTCGGCTCGATGGTGGGTCTGGATGGCATTGATTCGCCAGGATTTGGCATTTTTGAGGCTTCAGAACCGATTGATTCAGTGATCCGGGCACAGTAACCCCTGGCGCTGTGTCGCGCCTGATCGTATTGCAGAGCAGAGAGCCGTCTTATCCCGGTACCCAGCGATAGCGTTGGAGCTTTTGCCACAGTTGCTGCCAGTCCCCGGCCACACTCCAGGCCACGATGAAGGTCAGCCGGCGGGCCTTCCTGGCCACACGGGCTGCGGCGCGCAGCAGCCGCTCCCGGAAGCGGCGCAGACTCCAGCCCTGACCGGTGGCCTGCTCCATGACGCTGCGACCGGCATGCAGCACCTGGTAGGCCAGCAGATGCATCAGCAACAGGGTTTCGTTGTTGCGGTAGACCCCGGTGGACGTCAGCGCCGGGGCACGATCCGGATCACCCCATGGGCGCGGGCTGGCCGACAGCGCTGGATTGAGCACATCCATCAGTTCGCCGAAGTGAGCTTCGGCCTTGCCGCGCTGGCGATACTGCGCCAGCAAGTGCTCACCGGGACAGCGGCGCTTGGGGATGTTGGTTACCAGCCAGAAGTGATGCAAGAACAACTCACCGGGTTGCTCGAGCACCACCAGCACGACCCGCCGGGATCGATCCCAACTGCCGGCCTGGTAGCGATGTTCATGGCACCAGATACGCGGCTGCTCGGGCGGTCGGCCGGGCGGGCGCTTGAGATGGGGTGCCGCCATCGCATTGAGTACGGCGTTGTTGCGGATCCGGGCCATATACTCGACCCCGCGCGCTTCCAGGCCCGACAGCGTCTGGCCCTCCGGGAAGCCGGCGTCAAAGCGCACTATGACGCGCTCGGCCAGACGTGCCCGGCAGCGATCGACCTGGGCCAGGATGAAGTCCAGACCGCCCTCGGCTGTACCCACTTGGCCCGGGCGCAGGACGGCATCAAGCAAATCACCGGTCTCGGCGCAACTGGCGATCAGCGGATGATAGATCCGGCGCCGATAGTGGCCGTTCCACTCACTGCCCGGCTGATGGCCGTGGACTTCCACCGGCAGGCTGTCTACATCCAGCGTCAGGGTCTTACGCCGCCGCCCGCCGTTGAGCATCCGAACCCGGCGGATGGCCGACTCACAGATCGCCTCACGAAGCACAGGGCGATTGTGTTCACTGCTCAGGTTCTCGACCAGGCGCGACAGCGTCGGTTGCGAGGCCAGAACCTGACCGTCCTGCAGCGGTGTCTGGCCGCGACAGGACGAGTGTGCGACCCGCAGCGCTGGGTCCAGACGCAAGCGATCAGCATCGTCTTGATCGCGCCAGCCCTGACCCAGCAACATCAGATGGGTGCGGATCAGGTCGGCCAGTGGATAGGTGACCCGGCTGGGGTCGCGAGGATCGGTGAGGCGTTCGCCCAGCCACTCAATGATGCCGAGCCGATCCATGATCTCGCGCTGAATCAAAGCGCCCGCTTCACCGGTCAGGTGTTCCGGACGGGATTCGACCTGCACAGTGTGGTTGAACGAGGCTTTGAAAAGGGGTAGTGTTTCACCCATGGCGTGTTCTCTTTCTGTCGTGGGATTAGTGCCTTAACACTCTGATTATACGACAGAAATTGACACGCCATACCTCTTTCTAGCCCGCATTGAAGAATAAGGGGGGCTTAAACCAGGGTTACGCGGACGTACACGATCGCAATATTGTTAATGGAAAAGTGAAGTCGGAATATCCGCTTGGTAAGGGGACGGGTAGCGACTGGCTGTCTCTCTGGTATGTCAACAATGGACTCCATGGCGACGAAGGCTGTCTATTTGACTCGGACAAGTCTCCATTTTTCGGCTGTCCTGGACGCAGAATGTCTCAAAGCGTTTGGGGTGGCACTACCCAGGCTAGGAGCGCATGCGGCGGAAGTACCGATCCAATTGGAGACTCTTGGCTGGGCTGCTTAACATACGACAGCAGCCCCCACTTCGAATTGAACTCGCCGCAGAACGAGTACTGGGTCCTGAACGCCAACAATGACCCAGCTTTCGACCAATGCCGCGAAGGTCCCCCAGGCCTTTCCGAAGAAATTAGTAACTATAAGTACAATTCGGAAAAACTGTATAATGTCAAAACTGATAAGTATTGGTCGGGCGTTGGCTTCGGGTACTATACTGAGCTCGGAATAAAGATTAACCCCGGGGAACACAATTTTAATTGTGACGGCGATTTCAGTGTGACTCTTCCATTTCTATCCATTGGCTCTCACACCGGGGCTGGCAACTCATCGTTTGTTGCTACCGTAAATCGAAATGGCTCCACGAACGACCTCTTGAAGTTTGACGCACAAATTGGCAGTTATACGTCATTCAGTTGTGTGGAGTCTGGATGCCCTGCGAGTAACGAAGTTGGATCTCACGCGGGATTTTTCGTCATTGCCGAGTGGTCGAGCCCCGCCAATGCTGGAGATCCTAGCATCACCTATCCGAAAATGGTCTGGGTGGACTTGGCTAGGACCGGTGGGCTAACCAGCATCCCTTCAGCATCTACTTCCTATTGGAGTTGGCCGATTTACGATAGTATGTTCTGGCCCGGGGCCGAGATTGCCGTTATGGATGCGAACGCAGCTTCAAGCTGCTCTGGTGTATCCATCCCAAGCCTTGACCTTCAAGGCACACGGCAAAGCTACCAAATTGATTTGACTGAATTATTTGTTTGCGCGAGTGACACCCATAGCCTGTTTCAGCAATCGATGCCGTACGGTGATATAAATGTCACCGGGGTCCATTTCTACGCTGAGGTTGCGAACGCGAGCGCCGGAGATATTGAGTTACTTCTACGAAGGATTCGAATAGATTGAATAGACAAGAGACACATCATGATAATCACTCCCAACTGGATATAAATTATCATGATGCAACCGCGCATCAATACGATGCGTTAGTAAAGAGACCGCGCGCGCTGGCTAATGACATTCTCTTTAAGCCAGTATTTAAAGCAATAAATACTCCGGTAACATCTGCCCTGGACCTTGGTTGTGGTTCGGGGCAGATGTTGGAGCGCGTCGGCGTGTTTTTTGGCCCGAAACGGATGCTTGGAGTTGACCATAGCCAGGGCATGCTGAAAACCGCTGAACGGAATGTAGAACGCCTGCATTTGGACAATGTCGAATTGAAATGTCAGAACATTCTGGATTTCGTTGGAGAAACTTCGGAAGCTTTCGACTTGGTTACATGCGTTGGTTGTCTTCACCACCTGACGCTACCTGACTGCGAACGACTTCTACGTCTATGTAAGAACTTGATAAGTCCCGAGGGCTGGTTGCTCGTGGCAGAGCCAATAAATCGAGACACTTTGCATAAGGTGCCGGAGTGGCTGCAGAGATGGAATGCCCGTTCCGTTTTAGCGACGGAATCATTTACCACTGATGCCCCTGAGCCCAATGAAGCACCAATCCCAGAATCTTTTCTGGAGAATACTTTAAAGGCTTCGGGCTTCGATATATTTAAGATCTCTTCCGGGGTCGAAGTGTTCCCTCATCATTTGCCCCCCTCTATACTTGATCAAGTTGTTATCAGACTTACAAGCTTTCTTTATAGAAAATCCGGCTACATTGTAGCGATTCTATGTAAGCGTTCTGATTCGATTTAGTTCCTCTGATAACCCCCCCGGAAATTGGTGTTGTTCAGGCGTGGGATATTCTCATAATGGAGCAACAGGAGATTCCACATGTGGAAATTACGCTTTAGGGGCTACCAGATTCGGTAGTGCAACGGTTTTTGCGCACTTGCTCAGAGGCGGCGGTTCCAGACTAATTCTCAGGCAACGGATTGCTTCTCCGTTTCGTATTGTTTGATTGCTCCCATATTGAGGTAACGACGCGTACCCCACGCGGTGCCCGCGATATGTCTGATGACCGTACCCCGCTAATCCGAGCCATACAGCATGTTGGATTCCCCGATATTCTGACCCAAGGGAGGCTCCGATATGAAGCGCAAACGGTATACAGAAGAACAGATCATCTCGATCCTCAAGGAGCACGAGGCTGGCGCGTCCGTCCCGGCCATCGCCGGCCGCCACGGCGTGGCCGAGAACACCGTCTATCGCTGGAAATCGAAGTTCGGCGGTATGGAGGTCTCGGAGGCCAAGAGGTTGCGTGAGCTGGGTTCTACCCCGACCTCACGGATGCTTTCGATAACCCTTTGGACATCCTGCGAGTCGTAGAGCATATTCTGGCGCACGATTCGATTCCCCCAGTAATCGGCCCCTCTCCACCGGCGGTGAAGAGGGGCGCTCAATTTGCCCGTCCGTGTCGGCTCACTCAGCTGCAACGGCTCACACCAGGGCAAACTAGGCTGGCGCTGCTTTGGTCGACTAGGTATCGGACAGTCCAGACAGCACAGGTTTATTCTCCCGCAGTGCAGGATTCCAGGGTTGTGGGACTTCAGCGCGGCGACTCGTCGGCGTATAGGAAGTATAAGCGCCCTATTTCCTGATTTCCAACGGTATCCGGAGCCGTACCAGGCCGGCACCGGACCCTTACCAAAGTCCCCTGCACGCCGAATTCCGTCCGATTCCTAACTGTCGGAGCCAATCGAGCAGCCCCTATAGCCCCGTTTTTGCCGGCGTGGGCCTATCCGGCACGAGCGCCGCCGGGCCGCGCC
>NZ_JBJNIO010000076.1:0-347 GCF_056324145.1 Wenzhouxiangella sp. YN1 | reverse complement strand
AGGCAGCAGCGGCGGCCCGCCCGAAATCTCGCGCAATGAAGCCAGGGCACTCGAAAACATCGCCTGGATCGACGTGCGCGAAGCCGACGAATACGCCGCCGGGCACTTTCCCGGCGCGCTCAACCTGCCCCTGTCGACGCGGCGCGGGGGTGCCTTCCCGCTGCCCGCAACCCCGCGGGCCCGCATCTACGGCGCCAGCGGCGGGCGGGGTCGCCCCGCCGCCGAGATCCGCGCCCGCGCCGGCCTCGAACAACTGTGGATCCGGCGCGGCGGCTACGGCAGCTGAGGCGCCTCAGCTGCTGTCCATGCCCGCACTACCCCGCCAGTAGCCGCTGACCGAGTGCTCG
>NZ_JBJNIO010000075.1:0-49995 GCF_056324145.1 Wenzhouxiangella sp. YN1 | reverse complement strand
ACGAGGCTTTGAAAAGGGGTAGTGTTTCACCCATGGCGTGTTCTCTTTCTGTCGTGGGATTAGTGCCTTAACACTCTGATTATACGACAGAAATTGACACGCCATACCTCTTTCTAGCCCGCATTGAAGAATAAGGGGGGTTCAGAGCATCGCCGAGCAGCCAAAACGGTATCCAATCGTGCACCGCAAAACGCGCCGCGCACTAGTTCGACGCTTTCCCTTCGGCGTGTTCTACCGTATCGAACCAGATTGTATTGTTGTAGTGGCAGTCATGCACGGCAGCCGTGACCCCCATCACTGGAAACGTCGAACCTAGCAAAGGGCAAGAGACCGCGCCGAGATCTTACTGGCGACGGTGCCAACGACAGGAAGACCCCGGATCGAGTCCGGGGATGCGGCTGCTGGCGGCAAGGCCCTCACACACCCTCCGAAATCCCGGCCAAGCGAAGCGCAGAGCCGGGATCTCCCATCCGAAGGCGCCACCGCCAGGAAGACCCCGGATCAAGTCCGGGGATACGTGCGCTGGTGGCGACGCATTCAGCCCAAGAAGTTCCGCCGATGCGTGTAGGCGCCCGGGGATAAGCTTGCTGAAGATTCGACGTCTCGCCACCGTTCGAAGCTCAATCCCTGCGCTTACGGGACGCTTGTTTTTCGTAAGGCACACGCACCTCATCCAACATAGGGAAGTGCTTGCGGTTCTGTGTAACTACAGTGGCCCTGTGAAGCTCGGCGGTAGCCGCGATCAGTGCGTCGGCCAGTCTGGTGCCGTGGCTTTTGCCATAATCACGTCGGAGCAAGCCTCCCCGCTTGGCGATTGCCTGATCCACGGGCACCACTTCAAAGGCAGCAACAAAAGCAGCAAGGGCTTCCCGCTCCGTCCCTTCGCGAACTCCGGCATACAACTCCGCAACGCTGACTGCCGACAGCACCAGTGACTCTGCTTGTGTCTCCAGGTAGCTTATTGCTTGCGGCACACCGCGCAGATAATCGATCAATACATCTGTATCAATCAACAGGCGATTGGCCATTACTCGCGATCGGGCGCCAACCGGTCAAACTCGCTGCGAAGCGCAACCAGATCAGGCAAATCCGTGCGGCCTTGCCATATTCCCCGAGCCTGCTTGAGCAGGGACAGCCGGTCGATCTGCCCCGCCTGCGAAACGAACCGGTCGACCGCCTCCCTAAGCAGCTCGCTTTCGGATCGGCCCGTTCGTCGCGACAGCGCACGTAACGCCTGCTGCTCGGATTTTGTCAGATAGATCTGCGTGCGAATCATGTGTCTGGCGCCGGGGGCGACCGGTGTATGTGGCTGGTGTGTATAGCTAATGTACAGGCAGCCTGGCTGCAGAACAAGTTCCCCGCAGCGCCAACTCGTAATCCCGGCCAAGCTTACACACTCTGAATTCCCGGCCAAGCGAAGCGCAGAGCCGGGACCTCCCATCCGAAGGCGCCATCGCCAAGAAGGCCCCGGATCAAGTCCGGGGATGCGTGTAGCGGGTCCGGGGATGCGGGTGCTGGTGGCAAGGCGCTCACACAACCTCCGAACTCCCGGCCAAGCGAAGCGCAGAGCCGGGAACCCCTGTCCGCATCAGCCCCGGAACGCAGAGTTCGAACACCTTGCTTGGCCCCGGATAAATCTGTACTCTTTTATGTACACCCCAACGTACTGAAATCTCGCCATGTCAAGGGTTCGTGTAGATGAAGACATCCGCCCCCTGTCCGAATTCCGGGCCGGAGTAGCCACTTTCATAAAACAGCTTCAGGAAACCCGTCGGCCAATGGTGCTCACGCAGCGAGGTCGGGGTGTCGCCGTATTGATGGATGCCAGCGAGTACGACAGAATGCAAGAGCGCCTGGAGGTGCTCGAAGAGGTTTACAGGGCCGAAGAGCAGATCGCCTCTGGCCACGGGATTGCGCATGAAGACGCGAAGGCTCGGGTTCTGAGCAGACTGATTCGATGAGGATTGTCTGGTCCCCGCTTGCGCTCGAGCGCGTCCAGGAAACAGCCCGGTATATCGCAGATGACAATCCGGATGCCGCGCTGCGGTGGGTTGACAACTTGTTCGCCGCGGTAGAGCGGCTGGCCGAATTTCCTGAAAGCGGGCGTATCGTTCCCGAGGTCGGTTCACCTCGCATCAGAGAGCTGATATCCGGAGCGTACCGGGTCATTTACGGCCTCTCGAATCAGATCGATATTCTGACGGTACGCCACAGTAGCCAATTGTTGCGGCTATCCGAGCTCTGTGAACACGAAACATGACGACAACTGCACAGCCGCACGTATGTTGTCAGCGCCGCGCCCCCGAATTCCCGGCCCCGGATCAGGTCCGGGGATACGGGCGCTGGCGGACAGGCGCTCAACCCACCCCGTAATCCCGGCCGCAGAGCCGGGATCTCCCAGCCGAAGGCGCCAGCAGCGAGAAGGCCCCGGATCGAGTCCGGGGATACCTCTGGCGCTCTCGGGGATACCTCTGGCGCTCTCGGGAATACCTCTGGCGCCTTCGGGAATACTTATGCCGCTTTCGGAGATATTTGTGGCGCGTCGAGGAGTGCGTGTGCCGATGCCGACAGCTACTCGGAAAACAGCCGCTCCACTCGATCAAGAAACATCTCGCGGCCCCACAATGGCAGGCTTTGCCTTTGCTGAACCGAAAGAAACGGCTCAACGTCTGCGGCAGCGGCGCCCCAATCGACATTCTCGATATGACGGTTCAACGCCGTCGTGAGCCGGCCTTCGTCCGCGTCCACACCGCAACCCGCCCAAGGGCCGTACTGATCCAGCGCGTGGCCCAGATGCGCCAGATTCGGCGCGACGCCGCGACGTACGTACCAGAGAAAATCGAACCAGTCGCGACCCTTCAGGTAGGGGCGGCAAAGAAGCGCATGAAGCTTCAAGGCAAAATTACTCGGCAAGTCCTGGCTGACAACCATGAAATCGGTCGGAAAATCCGGAAAATGCCGCTCCCACCCTGAACCTGCCGGTGGATTTGTATCGATCTCGAGCTTGACTCTCAGCTTGCGGCGCGGCGCGCCATCCCGAAACCCCAGCTGCAGCAATCCGGCAAGAGAGTCATCCTTGACCATGGTTCGGCGAACCGCCTCCTGCGTCTGCCGGGAATCGGCCAGCGCTCGATCACGACCCCGAATTCCAGAAGCACTTGCTCGATCCCGGCGGTCACTGCGCGCCAGGAAAAGCGCTCATCGGGTTCCATGAGAATAAAATCCATTTCCTCGGAAAAGCGCGGCAGCCCATAGAGAATCCTCAAACTGGTGCCGCCCTGGAATGCCGCCCTTTCAAAAAAATCATTGCGCCACAGCGCGTAGAGCACAAGCTCCTGCAGAATCTCCTTGAGCGCCTGCTCTTCGGCCAGCGCGTCCCCGGCCTGGTAAGCCGCCAGTCTTTGCTGCAACAACTCAATCATCCACCCACCTCTTCAGCCAGCTTCTCGACAACATCCCGCATCTTTTGAAACCGGTAAACCTCCTTGAAGCGATCAACATCGCGGGCGGTCACGCTCGCCCACCACTCCTGCTCCAGACGCAGGCCTTCGAGGAAGCCGGTCAGTCCCTCGATATCGACCTTCAGGTGGCAGCACAGATCAAGCAAGGCCCGCAGCGGCGTGGCGACCAACCCGATACCCGCGGCCAGCTCGTGCCGCTCGACGCCGGCCAGCAGATAACCTGGATTGACCGCGAGCGGAAAAAACCGGAACTGGCCGTAGCCCGGCACATTGAATTCGGCCTTGCGCCGCCCCGGCACCACGCTGCGCACCTGACGAACGGCCTCCGGAATGCAGCCGTGCCACGCCAGCGCGGATTCGAACGAAATGTACGAGCCCGAGCGCAAGGCCTGAGCCAGCACGAACGAATGCGGCTGCACGCCGGATACAGACGGCGCAAGCATATACACACCACGGCTCAATCGCTCCAATTCGCCGGCCTTGAGCGCCCGATTGACCAGGTTGTAACGCCGCTGTGCAGACCCCTCAACAACCCCGTCGAGCTGCCGATCCGAAAAGATCCGGCACCGTAAATCAGAGTCCGCAATCAACCTGGTCAACGTCTGCACAAATGCACGATACTTTCACTTAATGAAAGTTTCAAGTATTTTATTGTCTGAATGGAGCCGGGATCTCCCACCCGAAGGCGCCACCGCCGAAAAGACCCCGGATCAAGTCCGGGGGTACGGGTGCTGGCAGCGAAGCGCTCACACCACCCCGAATTCCCGGCCAAGCGAAGCGCAGAGCCGGGATCTCCCGTCCGAAGGCGCCAAAAGCAAGAAGACCCCGGATCAGGTCCGGGGATACGGGCGCTGGCGGACAGGCGCTCAACCCACCCCGTAATCCCGGCCGCAGAGCCGGGATCTCCCAGCCGAAGGCGCCACCGCCAAGAAGACCCCGGATCAAGTCCGGGGATACAGGTGCTGGCGGCGACGCATTCAGCCCAACTCGTAATCCCGGCCGCAGAGCCGGGATCGCCCGTCCGAAGGCGCCACCGCCAAGAAGACCCCGGATCGAGTCCGGGGGTACGGGTAGTGCGTGTGAGGATACGGGTAGTGCGTGCGGGGCTACGTAGTAGCGTGTGCCGGCCTACGAGTAGCGCACCCGGGCATCAATAACCACTGCTGACCTCCACGCTCCCATCGGCAATCAGCGGATACAGGTCGCGCCATTCCGGATTCTCGCGCTCGATCAACTCCAGCTTCCAGGCCCTGCGCCAGCGTTTCACCCGCCCCTCGCGCTGAACCGCTTCGGCCAGCTCGTCAAACGCCTCGTAATGCACCAGCCTGGAAAGATGGTACTTCCGTGTAAAACCCGGCACGAATCGACCCCGATGCTCCCAGACACGCCGCACAAGGTTGTTGGTCAGGCCGACGTAAAGCGTGCCGCGTGGCTTGTTGGCAAGAACATACACATAATGCATGCCGCACAAGATCCCATCGCGGCAAGACCGAAGAAATCGCAATTGCCAGCGCGCGCATGTAGGAAATTGACGCGTTTTCCGCCCGGTCCGGCCGAAGGCGCCAATAGCAGAAAAACCCCGGATCAAGTCCGGGGATACGGGTGCTGGCAGCGCAGCGCCAAGTCACCCCGAATTCCCGGCCGCAGAGCCGGGATCTCCCACCCAAAGGCACCACCGCCAAGAAGACCCCGGATCGAGTCCGGGGATACGGGTGCTGGCAGCACAGCGCCAAGCCACCCCCGAAATCCCGGCCGCAGAGCCGGGATCTCCCACCCAAAGGCACCACCGCCAAGAAGACCCCGGATCGAGTCCCGGGATACAGGTGCTGATGGCGACGCACTCAGCCCACCTCGTAATCCCGGCCGCAGAGCCGGGATCTCCCATCCGAAGGCGCCACCGCTGAGAAGAGCCAAGATCGCCCATCCAAAGCCTCCGCTGCAGCGCGGGCTTCAGGCGCGGGCGCCGTTTCCCCTCGAATCTCCTCCCCCCTCAGTCAACCCCGTCGAGCCACGCGAGTACCAGTGAACGCGCGAAACCATAATCACCTTCAGGCTTGACGTCGGAGCCGAACTCCTCCTCCAGGGCGCCGGCCGCGGCAAAGCGCTGCTGTTCGATCAGGGAAAACTGCAGCGCGGCGAATGCCACCGGGTCAAAACGCGACAGATAGTCCGGCCGGCTATCGTCAATCGCCTCGAGCCACCGACGGCCGGTGCGCTCCATGGCTTCAACGTCGCGGGCGGCGTAGGCTTCGAGTAGGGCAAGCGCTTTTTCGATTCCCGCCGGCAAGTCCTCGCACTCCAGCCAGGTCGGTTCGACTAGAACCCCTTGCAGTCCATCTGCGTCCAGATAGGGCACGGTCAGTTCCGTCAGCACCAGCAGGCGTTCGGCCAGCCAGGCGCCAGCGGTCGCTTCCGACTGTTGCCCGCGCACGGCGCCAACGCCCGAAAGGCCGGCAATCCAAGCTCTCAAGTCTTCACCGACACTCTCCAGCGCATCCGTTTCGCCCCCGGCAAGCGTCCGGGCGATTGCGCGCGCATTATTGGCTGCCTTGTCCGCCGGAAAGTGACTCGCAGTGGGCAGCGGGAATTCGGCAGGCGGCGGTTCTCGAACACCCAGCCATTCGAGCACGGGGACATCCATAAAAGGAAGGCTGGAAATCATCCGCGCGCTCATCCCTCGAAACCGCGTTCGTGGTGCTTCCAGGCTCAGCACCGGAAAGTAGTCGCTGTTCGGGCGATGCTGATAAAGCCGGGCCAACGCTTCAAGCAAGCGCTTGTCAGCGACCTTGCGAAAATCCAGGTTCGAACCTCTTTCAATGTTGATGTACCCAAGATCCTTGGCAAAGCCCCCCTCGGTCAGGGCCGCAAAGTCCGGGGCCTTTGCCAACGGCTCATCACTGGCTACCAGAAGCAGATCCGAGGTGTTCGAAAGATAGGCGTGGACATCCCCGAACTCTGGCAGCATTGCGTTGAGAATCGAACCGACCAGGTTTTCATCAATTTCATACAACTGCAGCCATTGGACAAAAACCCCGCCGTCGTTGAGATAGTTCGGCACGAATCTATAGAATTCCTTGGAAAACAGAGCGCCGACCCCAGCCACCCATGGGTTGGAGGGCTCGGAAACAATGGCGTCATATTTCTCCTGTCTCCCGGCAAAGTAGCTTTTGGCATCATCGATAATGACGTGCGATCGACTGTCCATAAAAGCGCGCTTGACCCGCTCGCCGAACCAGGCTGCACCCTCAACCATGCTTTCCTCGATCTCGATCGTGTCAACCACGCCGATATCCGGACTTGCCAGCATCGTGTGAGTGGTCATGCCGGAACCGAAACCAATTACCGCCGCTCTTTGGACCGATTCGAGATAGGCGAACGGCAACGCACCCGCAATGATCATCGTCGGTTCATCGGCCGCTGGCCGGCCCTCATCGCGAATCTGCAGCGATGCATCAGGCTTTCCGTTTGTGGCAATCCGCACCGTGCCAGCAGCGCTTACAAACACTGAAATACTCGCCGTTTTGCCATCTCGGTAATAGAGCAGCTCGTCTGACTCCGGAAGGCTCTGGGCTCCCGTGCGGAACACGCCGGATCCCAGCTTGAGAGGATCGAAAGGAACGGCATACACAGCAAGCAAAACAGCGCCAATCATAATCGTCGTCGCAAAAGCCGGAGCGGCAAAGTCTCGCCGCCTGTCAACCAGGCGGCGCAAGATCCATACGCCGATACCGATATCCACGGTGGCAGCCACAATCAAAGCCATCTTCAAGCCGAGCGCCGGAATCAAGAAGTGCATTGCGGCAAAAACGCCGACAATCGCACCGAGAGTATTGAGCGCATAGACGCGCCCAATCGAGGCCTCGCCCTGGCCATCCCGCAGCAAGGCCACGGTAAACAACGGCAGCGTCGTACCTGCAAAGAACGCGGTCGGAATCATGATCAGAATCGCAATGGCGGCGGTGCCGAAGTTGAACAGCAGGTAGCCGCCATCACTGCGCGCCAGGGAGTCCATGAGAAATCCGACCCAGGCAAAGGAGCTCAGGTACAGCGCCAGGGCAAGCAGCGCCGCCAATCCCATCAACACCTGCATCACGGCAGCGAGCCTGAGAGGCGCAGGCGACGAGTCGGCTCGCTTTCGAATCCATAGCGCACCCAGCGCAATCCCCGCCACGAATGCGGCAAGCATCAGCTCGAACGCATGCAGGCTGCTGCCCACCGAGAGGCTGAGCATGCGAATGAAGATGATCTCGTAGGCAAAGGAGGCCGCGCTCGACAGGAACGTGGCGGCCAGAACCAGATACAGCAGCGCCCGCCCCGCGGAGGTCTTGTCGGCTTTCGCCATCACCTCGCCGGGGCGCGGCGTTTCGCCGCCGCGCCCGAGCAGCCAGGCCAGAGCCGCCACCACCAGGTTGACAATCCCGGCGACCAGCATCGCACCGGGCATGCCAAAACCGGGAAGCAGCACGAAAACCGCCACCAGCACGCCGATGGCGGCGCCAATGCTGTTGGTGAAATACAGCCCACCCAGGGCATCACCTTCGCGATCGGGCCAGCGACGAATCAGCCCTCCGCTCATCAGCGGAAAGGTCATGCCCAGCAGTATGGTCTGGGGCAGTATCAAGCCCGCAGCCAGCAGCCACTTCCAGGCGCTGATCAGCCACGGCTCGCCAAGCGCGGGCATGATCACGTCGTAACTCCAGCCGAGTACGGACACGAAAATGATGTGAAAGAAGATCCCGAAAAGACCGATGACGATCTCGACGAGCGCATAGGCTCGAATCAGGTTTCGCCACCGCTCGCCAAATCGCGCGACAAGCGCAGCGCCGGCCGCCATCCCACCCATGAACAGCGCCAGCACCAGAGACTGGGCATACGCGGCATGGCCCAGAAACAGGCCCAGGTAGTGCGACCAGATGGACTGATAGACCAGGCCGGCGAAGCCGGAGAGAACAAAAACGAGCAGCAGATAAAGGTAGTTACGGCGAACCGAGAAACCGGACACAAAAGCACTCCCTGAGAATGGCAAAAGCCGACCGTGCGAAGCCTATACCGCGCCGCTGAAGAACCGCAAGCGCTTTCGCCATCCGGCCTTCAACACAACCTGCCGGCTCTTCCGCCTGTCCCCCTGGCGCCCATCACCCTCCAAATTCCCGGCCAGACGCCCACCACATCCGAATTCCCGGCCGCAGAGCCGGGATCTCCCATAGCCAGGTGCCACCGCCGAGAAGACCCCGGATCAAGTCCGGAGATACATGTACTGATGGCGCAGCCCCATCCCACCCCGTAATCCCGGCCGCAGAGCCGGGATCTCCCGTCCGAAGCCACCAATAGCAAAAAGACCACGGATCAACTCCGGGGATACAGGTGCTGGCGGCGAGGCACGCCGCCCACCCCGAATTCCCGACCACAGAGCCGGGATCTCCCACCCGAAGGCACCTCCGCCGAAAGGACCCCGGATCAACTCCGGGGTTACAGAGTGCACTCGCAGCGCCGCATACCGCGCATTCGGGGCTACATCACCCGCGCCCGTTTCTGTCATACTCCCCCATCATCTCGCTGACACCCATGCCCACTCCGCTGAATTCATGACCGAACGCAGTCTTTCGATCATCATCCCGGCCAAAAACGAGGAAGGTGCCATCGGCAAGGTGGTCAGCGGCATTGTCTCGCGCTATCCGCAAGCCGAAATGATCGTCGTTGACGACGGCTCGACCGACGATACCGCTGCGGTCGCCGAGCGCGCTGGCGCGAAGGTGGTGAGCCACCCGCACAGCCTGGGCAACGGCGCGGCGGTAAAAGCCGGGGCACGGGCGGCCGGCGGCGACATCCTGGTGTTTCTCGACGGCGACGGCCAGCACGACCCGGCCGACATTCCGCGCCTGCTCGAGCGCCTGGATCAAGGCCACGACATGGTCATCGGCGCGCGCACCGCGCCTGGCTCGCACGCCAACGTCGGCCGGCTGATGGCCAACGGCGTCTACAACCTGATCGCCTCGATCGTCACCGGCCACCGCATTCCCGACCTCACTTCGGGCTTTCGAGCCGTTTGCGCACAGAAATTCAGGCAGTTTCTCTACCTGCTTCCCAACGGCTTTTCCTACCCGACGACAATCACCATGGCGTTCATGCGCTCGGGCTTCCCGGTCGATTTCATCGACATCGAAGCCGCAAAACGCACCGGCAAGAGCCACATCCGCCCCGTCCGCGACGGGCTGCGATTTTTCGTCATCATCTTCAAGATTGCGACGCTGTATGCGCCGTTGAAGCTGTTCATTCCCACCAGCGCCGGGTTTTTCACTCTCGGGCTGTTGTGGTATGTCTACACCTTCGCGACCCGCGGGCAGTTCACCAATATGAGTCTGCTGCTTTTCAGTGCGGCCGTCATCGTGTTCTTGATCGGGTTGATTTCCGAGCAGATCACGTCGTTGATGTATAGCAGCCGGGGAACTTGACGTGCATTGCCGCCGACTGCAAAAGGTAATCGACATAGTCAGACGCACGATTTTTTACCTGCAATGGCGGCTCGCTTCGACTTCACCCTGCAGGCAGACCATCTACTGCCTCACCACGGACTGAAAGCGCCCAGTGATGGTTCCCGATGCAATACGACTGGGGTTTCCAGTGAATTCAAGCTCAGTCGGAGAGCTGATCAGACTGTTTCGTGACAGGTTGGTGGGTGCTTCTGCAGGCAACATGACAACAGCCTGCATTGAGCAAGCAATTTATAAAGCTCTGAAACAGGTTCCTATATGCTCTCGCGAGAGCCAGACCGAGTTGGAAGAAGCACCTTCAATGGCCGACACTATCCCGCCAGAACTGGTAGCGCTCGCAAATACACGAGGAAGCACGTGAGCTCATCAGCCGGCAAACATTTGACGACCAAACGCGGAACGAGGAGCCACCGCTTTCTAGGGCTGCTTCCAGTGTTCGTCGTAGCGGTCACAGCGCTCGTCATTGCCTATCTGATCGCGACCACCTGGGAAGATATAAAGGAGGGATTGGCCAATGCATCAATTCCTTTGGTTCTCTCGGGATGGGTTATTGCAACTTTTTCGACCCTGATTGCGTTTCTTGCATTTGTGGAGGTCTTCAAAGGGATTTATAAGGAGACTCTTCCCCGTTCATCACTTGGGCATCTATTCTTTACTGCTCAGATGATGAAGCACCTACCAGGTCGGGTTTGGGGGGTGGCGTACCAAGGCCTGATGACCCGAGATAGAATTTCGTTAACTGACTGGGTTGCTATTAATCTTGGGCATATGCTGCTTTCAATATATTTCGCAGTGTTGGTGGCAGCAGCAGCACTCGCCTTCCGGGAAAGTTTTATCTTGGCACTGGGCTGTCTGACCGGTGGAGTGATACTGCTGACCATTGCATGGCGTCCATCAGCAGGTAGGGTTTCGCTAGCGCTTCTGGGCTATTTTTCAAAATCAATCCGCGACTCACTTGCCAGTGTCGTTGATCCCTTTTCTTCCTTGCCACCCCGAACGAAGCTGAGCGTTGCGACGCTTTTTTTGCTTGGATGGCTAATCTATTTTCTCGCCTGGGCGCTGTACGGCCAGGCATATCCCGGCTTGGGCGCGTCGGAGGGTGTTTACCTGTCGGCGAGCTATACATTGGCATGGTTCGTTGGATATATCACTTTCATTACTCCATCAGGCATTGGTGTACGGGAGTTGGCTTTTGCAGGCTTAGCAGCCGGACATCCTCCGGATATCATCCTTTACGGGATGTTGATCGGCCGGACTGGGCTATTGGCCACTGACTTTGTGCTCGGGATTGCATTTTGGCCTTATCAGAATGAAGCTAGACGATAAACACTTGCAACTACCTGCGTATGATGATCAAGGCAGGAATCTTGTCGATCCCGCCGATCGCCTGGGGCGTAAGACAGCTTACATAACATTGCTCCAATCCATGGCGATCGAAAGGTACGTCGGGCAGGGGTTCGGGCGGGCACTGGATCTTGGATGTGGCTATGGGCGCATGAGTGGAGCCTTGCGCAAACTGGGGTGGGACGTTGTTGGTTTGGATCCTTCACTTCGTGTCATATCGACTGCCGCAGCGCTGGCGCCCGAGGGAAAGTGGTGCATCGGGGAGTTACCGGAACTTCCGTTCCCTGATGCAACGTTTGACCTTGTTCTAGCGCAGAACCTATTGCGTGTGCTTCATTTGAACGGGGCGCTACCCGTCGCTGAGGGTATCCCGCGCGTAGTCAAGGAAGGCGGGCGCTTAGTGATCGTCGACAACATGCGTGATGGCCATCAAGATTACGTGTCAGAGCAATGGATAGTCCGGAACTTTTCTAGACGCGGTTTTCGTCTACTCGAGCGCGTTGCGATTCGCGCAGCAAAGTGGTGGGGAATTTACCTTGTACGCTACGGCATGATTCCGCTTAATGCTCTTGATCGCTTGGCTTCTTACGAGCTAAACCGTATGGATTCAAAAGCACGCGCACCGCGTACTCAATACCACAACGTCCTCTTCATTTTTGAGAAATATCGTTGACCAGCCACACAAATACATCATCGGCTGTCATCCTGAGTGGCGGGCAGGAGATCGTCAGTCTGGCTATTGCCGAAGCATTGGCTAAGGCTGGCATTCGCTATCGCGTTGCATCTCTGGTCAGAAAAAGCCTACTTCGGGGCGCACCTGGCTGCATTGGTTTTGCCAATCTTTCAACAGCATACCGTAATCCAGACCGGCTAAGAGAAGCGCTTTTGAATTGCTTTGCTGACTGGAGGGACACTACGGGGACTAGACTTGTGGTCTTTGCGACCGAAGATGCTGGGCTAAGATGCTTGAACGAGTTTGCTGGCGATGTTGCCAAGTTCGCTGCGTTTCCGCGTGCGCGCGCGCTAAGATACGGTGGCCTCGACAAGGCTGAGCTTTTTACATTCCTCGCAAATAGTGGGGCGGCAGCGCACATCCCCAACACGAACGTCGTGCGGGATCTGGCTGAGATCGACGACGTGCTAGATCGTCTGGGCTGGGATGCCATTTTCAAGCCGGCACTCAAACCGTGGGACATGGATTTACAGAGTATGGGAGCGAAACTTATAACAGCTCAGAGCCATGATGAGTCGCGAGCGAGCTTGACCAAGCGGCTCAAAAAGGCATGGACGCTCTCAGACCGCTGGGTTGCGCAAGAAAGGCTCCGCCCCTACGAGGCTGGCGAAAAGGGAGTGTGGGCGGTCCGCAGCGGCGCTGAATTTCAATCGGTCGAGTTTGTCGAGCGATGGAAACACCCTGCCCAAGGAGGTACGGGATGTCTAGTCGAAACCATCGAAACGCGGGAACTAGTACCTGCGGCATCCAAAATCATGGAGGTTATTGACTACGTGGGACTCGCCGAAATTCCGTTTCTTAAGCAGAAGGATGGTTCGGGTAGAGCGCTCGAAGTAAATGCACGCGCCTGGTTGCAGGTGGGGCTCGCTGAGCGTAGCGGATTGCAGGTGGTTGCAAACACGTTTCATGCACTATCAACCAGCGGCATGCGCGAGAACGTTGATTTCTCCCCTTCTGTGTGGATCAACGTAGAACGCGCAGTGGTAGCCGCTGCACGCGGCAGCGCGGGTCCACGCACCCCCGCTGTCAGAGCGCTGGCTTCGGCGCTCTCCAGAAAACCGGTGCTCGCGGTCTATTCGTCGACTTTTCCAGGGGTGCGTTTGCGTTGGATAAAGCGGATGCTCTGCAGGGGGTTGCTATTTCTAGCGAACAGGTTTCTACGGTGAATAGGAGGCCTCTAATCGGGGTGTTCGACTCTGGCGTCGGGGGATTGACCGTCCTCAGGCGATTGATAGAGAGATTGCCGAACGCCGATTATCGCTATTTTGGCGACACAGCCAGGGTTCCTTACGGAATCAGGTCACCCGAGACAATCGAGGAGTATTCTAGGGCTGGGCTGCAATACCTTGCGGACCTTGGCTGCGATTTGCTGGTTGTGGCGTGCAACACATCTTCAACTATCGCACTGCCTCGTCTGCTTGGGGAGTTTCGCGTTCCTGTTCTTGGAGTTGTTGACGACGGGGTCGAGACCGCCGTAGATATGGCCAAGCAGGGGGTTCTTATACTAGGCACAAGGGCCACAATTCTTTCAGGCATCTACCAAACCAAGATAGCTGAACGCCGTGCCGATTTGGCAGTCCGTGGATTAGCGTGCCCCCTCCTGGTGCCGATTATCGAAGAGGGTTGGGCGGGAACGACAGTTGCAGCACTAATCGCCAAGGCCTATCTGGATGAGTGCCAAGATTTTGATTACGACTGCATCGTGCTCGGATGCACTCACTTTCCTATTGTTCACGAAACGCTTGAAAGCGTTGTTCCGACATCCGTTCGAGTGGAGGACCCCGGCTTCAGAGTTGCGCAACGGATCGCGCGCATGTTGCCATCGAGTGTCCGCTATGGAACGCCCGACGTGCACTTCCATGTGACCGATTCACCACACGGCTTTACCCGGGTTGCTCAGGCAATGGGGATCCGTATGACTAATCATGTTACGCATGTCAATGTTGGTGATCTTATTCTCCGCAAGAGCCTTGGTTAGCATGCTTCCGTTCAAACCATGAAGAAGAGAATCAAGTTTGGGGCGGTCTAAAACCGACAAACGCCAATCCTTTGGCAAAAACCGCCTTCAGTCAAACGTTTTCCATTTCTATCCCAGGGCCGTTCCCAACGATGCGCGCGAAACACGACTCTAGTTCGAAGTCAATGAGAGCTTGTCTTCGCCAACCTTCATCAAGATAGTTGCGACCTTCCTCTCAGGGTTAGAGCTGTGATTACTTGTCATGACTCATGTGGTTAAGGCGAACACTGAAAGCGCATCGATTACCCGGGATATGTCATTGTCTGAGAGACTGGCCGACAGTGGCAAGCTCACCGTCTGCCTCCCGATTTTCATCGCGTTAGGGTACTGATGCGGCCGCCAGCCGAATTCCTCCTGATAATAGGGATGCTCGGGGATAGACAGGTAGTGCACACCGGTACCGATGGCTGCTTCATTCATTTTCTGCAGAAACCCATCTCTGGTGACGCCGCTAGACGTTTCGTCAATCATCACGGTATATAAGTGGTAGGCGTGTCGGTCTCCTTCGCTCGGCTCAACGGGAAGCCCGATCGACAGGGGGGCAAGTTCTTGCTGATAATGATTCCAGATCTGCTGGCGCCGCTTCCAATTTGCCTCCACCCGCGCCAACTGATGGATGCCCAATGCGGCCTGGATGTCCATCATGTTGAACTTGAAGCCGCATTCGACCACTTGGTAGTGCTTGTATCCCTTGTCGCCAAAACGGTGCCACGCATCCTTGCTCATGCCATGCAGGGCAAGCGTCTTTGCCCTGGCAATGAGGTCAGGGCTCCGGCCAAGAATCATTCCCCCTTCCCCGGTGGCAACGTTTTTCGTGACGTAAAAGCTGAAGCAACCAAAATCCCCGAACGTGCCGACAGGCCTGCCCTGGTACTCTGTTTCGATCGCGTGTGCGCAATCCTCGATCACCAGCAGGTCGTGTTTTTCCGCTATTGCCATGATTCGATCCATGTCGCAGGGTCGCCCTGCGAAGTGAACAGGGAGGATTGCGCGGGTCCGTGATGTGACAGCATCCTCTATGGCCTCCGGCGAAATGCACTGCGTCAGCGGATCCACATCGGCTAGAACTGGCTTCAGGCCTGCGTGGATGATGGCATTCACGGTGGCGCAGAAGGTCAGCGGTGTAGTGATAACCTCGGCGCCTTTCTCAATATTGGCCGCGATCATGCTGACTTGAAGCGCCGCCGTACAGGAGTTGACCGCAGCAACCCTGGCAGCTTCCGCACTTTTGTAGTGAGCAAAATCCTGCTCGAATTGCGCAACCCTTGGCCCCGTCCCTAACCATCCTGACCTAAGGCAGGATTCGACTTCCGCAATCTCTTCCTCACCGATAAATGGGCTTCCAAAGACCAGGAACTCATTACTAGAAGTCGTCATCCTCAACCTCTCTCTGCTGTAAATGCTGCCAATTCGCTTCTATTCTCGCAAACAAAGGAGTTGGATCAAGATCGGCTTGCCTGGTCGTCAACTTCAGTGTAGAAGCAACGCAAAGGCGGTCCGGCAAACCCTGTAGGAGCGCCCAGGGTTCTCAGAACCGGGCTCCATTCCGGTGCGGAGGACGACTCGGGACTGTCGGGCGCGCGAGACTAGCCAGTCACCGGCCATCAGCATCCTCCGGCCTACTCGTCAACCGCGCCGCGATGCGGCTGAGATCAAATTGCTTGGCGGCATTGGAAAGCGCATTCTGATAGTCACACGGAGAGTGTGACAGCGCGTCACGAATCAAGGCGGCAATGGCATCCGCAGATGCGGTTTCGGCAAGTTTGCCGGTAGCTTCCTCCCGGACCAAGGATCCCAGATCACCGACCGGCGTGGCGAGTACCGGCACTGAAAGCTTGAGTGCATCCGAGTAGATCAGCGGAATACTCTCGACTCTGGAGGGGATCAGCAGCCAATCCGTTTCGCCAATGACTCGTTCAGCCTGACGCTTGTTGAGGTAACCGCCGACCATAACCGGTCGGCCTGAGTCTGCGAGGCGCCGAGCCTTGGCAGTGACCTCGTGCTCCATCGCGCCCCCACCGTATATCGAGACGCTTTCGATCCGCGCCCAGTCGTTTTCGGCCAAAAGCTCCAGTGCGGCCATCAGCAGGTCAATGCCCTTGTTGGGATGCCAGCGCCCGATGAATGTCATTCGGTATGGCGGCTTGCCTCGTAGCTTACTTGCATAGTCGGCGTCTATGCTGCGGGTGCTCGGCAAAAACTCCACTTTCCGGCCACAGATCGCCCTGGTGTCTTCAGCAAGCTGGATGCCGTCAGAGTAAACGGTTTCTGCGTCCTGGAGAATGCGCCTTATCGTACCCCGCACCAGCGGGATTCGACCCAGCGACCAGATATCGCTGCCCAGGGTCCAGACAGCGTAGGGCAATCGCTTGAGTCTTGCCGCTCGACGGGCCCAATAGCCACCGGGCAGAGCCCAGAGGGCCAAGATCAGTCGGGTGGGGCCTGCCTCGACGGCAGCCAGAGTTGCCGCGTGCCCGGCGCGCATGACTTTGGCGACCTGAATCAGGTCACGTGGCGACCGCAGCCTGAGCGTGGATAGCGCTTGCCTTGGGGCCTTGTACCTGAAGATGTTTAGATTCTCGCTCCACTCCTCCACTCCACTGGCGGCACCCGGCGCAACAACACGGCAGGGGCCATGCCGAGCCAACTCGTGTGCCAGATCGAGCACAAAAGAGCCGGCAGCCTCGCTGCCGTCTCCCGAGGTCGGGAAAGAGCTGGTTACAAGGACTATCGCAGCGTCTTGTTGATGGGAAAGATCGTATCCTCGAGTTGGCATGTTCCCTTCCGGTGAGCCGTTCCATGGTTGGCGGTAAAGCTTGAACTGTCGCGCAATTTGGCGTACGCCTTGAAGCCTGGCTGCTCTACCAGTGCCCGACACCTTACAGCCGCAGTCGCCCATTGGCCCACGCCGATTCATCTGTGTGACGCCTACCCGCCCGGCCGGCGTGCGGCGGGACAGACCACCGTCACCTCGAAATCCCCGGCAAGGCGCCGGCTGAGCTCATGCACGAAGCCAGGCTCGGCGTCGTCGGCCCAGCGGGGGTAGGTGGACGACAGCACGAGCAGTCGCTTTTCCCTGTTCAAATCGTCTTGATCTCCGCGCTGACTGACTACCGGTCAAGGCTTGTTTCTGCCGCGCTGTCGACAGCGTCCAGCTCAGAAACCCGCCACAACGAATGGCAGTCTAGCGCAATTGTGCAGCCATACGCTCACATCTTCCTGAGGCTTCATTGCCGCATGTGCAGCCTCAAGTTGTAATGGCGGCCACAAGCCCGCGCTTGTCAGGCTAATGTCATTGAAGGACAATCCCGTCCTTTGAACTTAACATCGGCCAGCAAATGACCATTTCAGTTCAATCGCGTCGCGCGGCAGGTCTATTGGGCTACCCGGCGGCACCGATTAGCAATTTCCTGATCGTGCTCCTTTTCACGTTCTGGGCCTACAGCCTGGCTTTTTCAGGCACTTGGTACTTTGATGATCAATGGAATCTCGGCGGACTCGCCAATGTCGGGGATCTGCAATCCGGGCTGCAATTCATTCTCGGTGGTCGTGCCGGCCCCAGCGGTCGTCCGCTGGCCCTGCTGACCTTTCTGCCCCAGGCAGCCAGCTGGCCGGGCGACATCGAGGCATTCCTTCTGGTCAATACGCTGATTCACCTGCTCAACGGCATTCTGGTTTTTGTCGTTGCCCACCAGCTTGGTAAAATGCTCGGCCACGGCGGCAGCCGCAATCTGTGGTTTTCTGTGGCGGTTGCTTCCGCGTGGGTTATCAGCCCTTTCCTGGCCAGCACCAACCTGATGGTCGTTCAGCGCATGACCTCGCTGTCGGCCACCTTTCTTTTCGGCGGCATGGCCGTTTATCTTTTTGGCCGCGGGCAAGTCAATCGGTATCCGGGCAAAGGTGCAGCAGTCATGACGCTCGGTGCGGGTCTCGGCACCGTGCTGGCCACGCTTGCCAAGGAAAATGGCGCCCTGCTCCCGATTTTACTGCTGGTGACTGAACTGACCCTGCTGGCCAGATATGCCCCGATAGAGAATCGCCGCGCGCGCCGCTGGGTTTGGCTGATGCTGGGCCTGCCCACGCTGGCCATCGTGGCCTATCTGGGCTTGCGTGCACTGAATCCAGCCGGATTCCTGAGCCGCGATTTCACCATGGGCGAACGGCTTCTGACCCAGTGTCGAATTCTTTGGGACTATATTTCCAATCTGTTCGCCCCGCGCCAGTCAGCAGTTTCTCCGTTTGCCGATGACTATGCCGCTTCGCGCGGGTTGTTCTCACCACTGAGCACCGCGCTGGGTTTGCTCGGGCTGGTTGCGGTCACGGCTCTTGCCTGGCTGGCGAGAAACCGCTGGCCGGCGCTGCTGTTTGGCTGGGTTTTCTTTCTGGCCGGGCATTTGCTGGAATCCACCGTGATTCCGCTCGAACTCTACTTTGCCCATCGCAATTACGTACCGGCCTTCGGGCTGTTTTTTGCCGCAGTGGGTCTTCTGGTCCTGGGCCCGGCCAGCGGTGGCACCCGCAAGCTGGCCGGCACCGCGCTGGGCGGTTGGGTTCTGCTTGCAGCGGTAATTCTTGCAGACACGACAAGCGTATGGGGCCGGCCGCATCTGGCGGCTGAACTGTGGTATCGCGACCATCCCGGCTCGGCCCGTGCCGCGCAGTTCATCGGCGCGCAGTATCTCTCGGAAGGGGACCGCCCCGGCGCGGCCAAGGTCTTCGACCAGGCGCTCGAGCTCAACCCCGACTCGTCCTGGCTGGAGCTTCAGAGTTTGCAGGTTTGCATGGGCAGTCCCGAACAATTGGCCGCACGCTGGCAACGAGCGCGCACAAAGGTGATGGCCGAGCCGTTGCTGGACTTTTCCACAGCGAACATTCTGGGCGAATTGGCAAGCGCCAACATCAGAGGCGATTGCCGATTTGCCCGCCAGGAAGAGCTGTTGGAATTTCTCGACCAGCTTTACCACCAGCGTGATCGCTTGCTCAACGACTACGTCCGCCACCATCTGGCCTACACCCTGGCCGAACTCGCCCACGCGCTTGGCCGGCATGAATACGCCATCAACCGGCTGGAAGAGGCCTTTGCCATCAACCCCAGCGCAGAAAATGCCATCATGATCGCTTGGCAGCAGCTTGAAAAAGGCGATCGCGAGGCCGCGCTGGAGCGGCTGGACAAGGCTCTGGCCAACCCGCCGGAAAAGCTGGAGCTGCGGCTGGGTTACCAGGACAAGCTGTGGCGCTATCGCCAGCAGATTGTTGACGGCAGCACGCCGACTGGCCCTTTCCGTGATGAAGACAAGCCTTTTCAGGAAGCGGCCAATGAATAAATGCCAGCCAAACCCGCCGAATGCATGCCAGGACTGAAAAACCACGGTTTGCGTGGCAGGCCGGTCTGGCGCACGTGGCGGCACTGGCCATGGTGCTGGCCCTGGCTTGGTGGGCCTACAGCCCGGGCTTTTCCGGAGGCTGGCACTTTGATGACTACGCCAGCCTCAACGGGCTGGAGCAGGTAGACAACCTGACGACCGGGCTGGTCTTTTCCACCAGCGGAATTGCCGGGCCGCTCAAGCGACCGGTGGCGCTGGCCACCTTTGCGCTTCAGGCGGAAGACTGGCCGGACAACCCTCCCGCTTTTCTCAAGGCCAACACCTGTATTCACGTGCTGAACGGCGCGCTCGTTTATTGGCTGGCGCTCAGCCTGGCCGGTTTTCTTGCCCCCGAACCTGGCTCAGGCAAGTCCGGTTTCAGCAGGCGTCACTGGTTTGCGCTGTCGGTTGCATCGGCCTGGGTCTTTTCGCCGTTTCTCGCCAGCGCCAGCCTGATGGCCGTGCAGCGCATGACCACGCTTGCCGCTTGTTTCATGTTTGTCGGCCTGATCGGCTACCTGGCCGGGCGCCGTTGGATGCTCACGCGTCGTGATGCTGGCCTGCTGCTTGCGCTTTTCAGCCTGGGTGCCGGCACCCTGCTGGCAGCGCTGGCCAAGGAAAACGGCTTGCTCTTGCCGCTGCTGGCGCTGCTGTGCGAGGTGTTGATCATCCGTCGCGCAATCACGCCGCCGCGCCGCCTGCCCAGGGCCTGGTTTCACCTGGCGCTGAGCCTGCCGAGCGGCCTGGTGATTGGTTATCTGGCCTGGCGCGGCATCAAAGGGGCCATGGGTGCGGGCTACGGCGGCCGCAGTTTTGATCTGTTCGAGCGCCTGCTGACCCAGGCACGGGCGCTGTGGGATTACATGTTCAATCTGGCATTTCCACAGGCCGGCTCGGTCACCCCCTACAGCGATGCTTATCCGCTATCGCATTCGCTGCTGGATCCGGCAACCACTCTGCTCTCGGTCGCCGGCCTGGTCGCGCTGTTGGTACTGGCGCTGATTCTCAAGCGCCGCTGGCCGACGGTTGTTTTTGGCCTGGCCTGGTTTTTTGGCGCACACCTGATCGAATCAACCACCGTTGCGCTGGAGCTGTATTTTGCCCATCGAAATTACGCGCCGGCCTTCGGGCTGTTTTTTGCGCTGGCCTGGCCACTGTTTTTTGCCCGGCCGCTGCGAAACGCCGCCTGGATCGGCCCGATTGTTGCTGCCGCCTTTGTTGCCGCTTCTGCCGCGGTGCTGGTTTACGCAACGTGGATCTGGGGCCGGCCCGAGATCGCCGCGCAGAGCTGGCATGAGCGCAGCCCGACGTCCGTGCGCGCCAGCCTCACCCTGTCTTCGGTTTACGCAAGCCGCGGCAGCAATGCCCTTGCCGACAGGATTCTTGCCCGCGGGATCAAACATCACCCGGAAAATCAAATCATCCGGCTTCAGCGGCTGCAGTACTGCCCGACAGGTGAGATTGACCTCCAACGTCGGCTGGTGCAGGCCAAGGCTGCCTTGGCCGCGCCCAACACCTTCAGGCTGGGCAGCGCCATCGGCCTGCACCGCTTTGTACTCGCTGCCGACGACCTGCCCTGCCCACTGCTGACGCGCAAACAGCTTTCTGAACTGGCCCGGATTGCCCTGGCGGACACGAGTCGCCACCAGAGCACAAGGACAACCGAATACATTCACTACTCGCTGGCTCATCTGGCGCAAGACCGTGGCGCATGGCCAGCCATGCGCAATCACTTGGAGCAGGCCTTGAAGCTCGAGCCCGACCCACAAACGGCAATCTTGATTGCCTGGTCGTGGACACTGCAGGGTGATCTGGGTGCCGCCCGGGAATACCTGCGCCGCCAGCTAGCCTCACCGCCGGAAATGAGCCGACTTGAACGCCTGGCCTGGAACCAGAAGCTGCGCGAATATCTTGACAATCTGGCGAACTGAGCCACAAACGCACCGTGAAGCACGCCTCACTGGCTGGCCTCTGGCACGATATCTGAAAGGCTTTAGGGCGCGAGCAAACTCAGCGCACCAAAACGCAAATTCGCATCAAGGGAGGCCCTACATGCTTTCGCCGATACCAGACTCCAGCTTCCAGCGGAGTGCAGCCGCCGGCCAGCGCGGCTTTACGCTTATCGAACTGATGATCGTGGTGGCCATTCTGGCCATTATCATGGCCATAGCCATTCCCGCTTATCAGGACTACACCATCCGATCCCAGGTGACCGAAGGCATGAGCCTGGCCGGGGGCGCCAAGGCGGCGATCTGGGACTATTGGTCGAGCCATGGTGCCTTCCCCAACAATAATGAGGACGCCGGGCTGGCCGACCCGGCCAGCATCGGCGGCGAATACGTCAGCGCGGTGGCAATAGACAGCAACGGCGAAATTACGGTTACCTTTGGCGCTGCCGGCGCAAACAGCGCCATTGCCGGCAAAACCCTCGTTCTGAAGGCCCTGGGAGCGGCAGAAGACGCCTCCATGACATGGGGTTGTGATCAGGGCGATGTGCCGCATAGGTACAGACCGGCACGCTGCCGCAACTGACAGAGCGTGACAAAACTTGTCAAAACTGACAAAAATTGTCACCCACGCCGATTTCAGGCAAACCTGCACTGGAAGAACAAAGCATGATCAGCGGCCTGCCGCACTGCAAAAGCGAGGCATTCGCTCCAGGGGCCATCAATGGCATGATTACTGCATTAACTTCTACGCAAGGGGAAATGACGTCATGCCCTCGAGGGCAAGTTGAAGCAAATCAAACAAGGAGCAACTCATGAACACCATGCGCAAGCAATCCGGCTTTACCCTGATCGAACTGATGATCGTGGTGGCCATTCTCGCCATTCTGATGGCCATTGCCATTCCGGCCTACCAGGACTACACCATCCGCTCGCAGGTTTCTGAAGGGATGAACCTGGCCGGCGGCGCCCGCACCGCGGTAGCCGAATTCTGGACCAATCGCGGAACCTGGCCGTCGAACAACACTTCGGCCGGCCTGGCGCCAGCTGCTTCGATCAATGGTGAGTATGTAACTAAGGTAGAGGTGGGTAGCGGCAAAGTAACCGCAACTTATGGCAACAACGCCAACACCGAAATCTCTAATAAAACGCTGATTCTTTCACCCAGCACTGCAGGCGGCAGCGTGAAGTGGTCCTGCGATGGCGGCGACGTTGACCCCAAGTATCGCCCGGCCCGCTGCCGCTGATCGACCGTTACTCAACTCTCTAATACGATACTGAGAAATGCCCCGCACCGCGGGGCAGTTTTTTGCCGTGATACTTCCGCCTGATACGCTTTTTAGTTTGCACAGTCAACGCCCGAGCGCCAGGATTTGGCCGGTTTGCAACCGGATTGACCCATGCCTGCCCAACCTGCCACCGTGATGCGCCCGCCTGCGCTTGACCAGAAATTCGGGGCAACGCTTAATCGGCCATGGTCAATCGTCGAAAGCTCTCGTCACAATCTCTCAAATCTCCTGATCCTGGCTCAGGACCAGGAGGTAGAAATTCGCTGAACAGACGGCAGCCGTTTCTCTCTGCGCACAAAGCGTACATTGCGCGCCCCGCCCTTTGATGTGCCGGGTATCGATAGCGCGGTCACCACTACAGACATTCTCGAGGCGGTTCGGGAATCGCGCGAGAGCTGATGCGTTGGGGTTCACGCATCTCCGGGACGCCCTACACGCATCCCGCACTTGATCCGGGGGCTTTGCTGCATTTGGTGCCTGCGGATGAGAGATCCCGGCTCTGCGGCCGGGAATTCGGGTGAATGGGCGCCGCGCCATCAGCACGCGTATCCCCGGACTTGATCCGGGCTTTTCCTGCGTTTGGTGCCTGCGGACGGGAGATCCCGGCTCTGCGCTGCGCTTGGCCGGGAATTCTGAGTGTGTAAGCTTGGCCGGGAATTCGGGGTTGCGAGTTCGGCCGGGAATTCGGGTGAATGGGCGCCGCGCCATCAGCACGCGCATCCCCGGACTTGATCCGGGGTCTTGCTGCTATTGGTGCCTGCGGAAGGGAGATCCCGGCTCTGCGCTACGCTTGGCGGGGAATTTGGGAGGTTAAAGGACTTTGGCCGGGAATTCGGGTGTTGAGTGAGCTTGGCCGGGAACGCGTGATGAACCTCGGCGGCGCAGGTACCGGCGAAGCTCTCTGGACGCCGCCCAACCTCACTTGTACAATTGTCAAATGGATATTGTCGTCGACACCAACATTTTTCTAGCCGTTGCCCTGCAGGAGGCGGAGAGGGCGCGCGTCGTCGAGCTTACGGCCAACGCAGCGGTGCTGGCGCCCGAGTTCTTGCCGTATGAGATCGGCAACGCTTTGTCGGCTATGGTCAAGCGTCGGAGGCTCACCGGATCGCAGGCCCTGAAAGCTGAAAAGGCAGTCCGCCAAATCCCGGTTCGGCTGGTTTCAACGAATATAGCCGAGGCACTGCAACTTGCTGCCGAACACGATATTTATGCCTATGACGCCTATTTTCTGCGTTGTGCGCAGGCACTCTCATGCCCCTTGCTCACACTCGATCGCGGCATGAAACGGGTGGCCACTCGCCTTGGAATTGAAGTGCTGGAGTAATCCCATGAAGGTATTTACCTACTCTGAAGCTCGTCAGAATCTCTCGAAACTCCTGGTCCTGGCCCAGGACCAGGAGGTGGAAATTCGCAGAAAAGACGGCAGCCGGTTTTCTCTGCGCGCAAAGCGTACAGAGCCCGCCTCGCCCTTTGATGTGCCGGGTATCGATAGCGCGGTCAGCACTACAGACATTCTCGAGGCGGTTCGGGAGTCGCGCGAGGGGTGATGCGTTGCGCTTCGCGCATCCCCGGGGCTCCTTACACGCATCCCCGGCCCTGATCCGGGGTCTTCTTCACGCCCGCGTATCCCCGGACTTGATCCAGGGTCTTCTTCACGCCCGCGTATCCCCGGACTTGATCCGGGGTCTTTTCTGCGTTTGGTGCCTGCGGATGGGAGATCCCGGCTCTGCGCTGCGCTTGGCCGGGAATTCGGGGTTGTGAGCTTGGCCGGGAATTCGGGTGTTAAGTGAGCCTGGCCGGGAGTTCGGGTGGATGGGCGCCGCGCCATCAGCACGCGCATCCCCGGACTTGATCCGGGGTCTTGCTGCTATTGGTGCCTGCGGATAGGAGATCCCGGCTCTGCGCTGCGCTTGGCCGGGAATTCGGGAATTTAAGTGGGTTTGGCCGGGAATTCGGGTGGATGGGCGCCGCTCCATCAGCACGCGTATCCCCGGACTTGATCCGGGGTCTTTTCTGCGTTTGGTGCCTGCGGATGGGAGATCCCGGCTCTGCGCTGCGCTTGGCCGGGAATTCGGGGTTGTGAGCTTGGCCGGGAATTCCGGAGGTAGGCAGGGCGTGGCCGGGAAATTCTTTGCAAAATCAGCGCCCGAGCGCTAGGATTTGATCAGCTTTCAACGGATTTGACCCATGCCTGCCCAACCCGCCGCCGTGATGCGCCTGCCCTCGCTTGGCCGCAAGCTGGTCGATGCCGGCTTGGTGACCGAGGACAAGGCGCTTCAGATTGCCAGCGAAGCCACCAAGAAGGGACGCACCTTTACCAGTCACATTGTCCGGGAAAAAGCAGTGGACGCCATCGGATTCGCGCACGTGGCGGCCGCGGATTTCGGCATGCCGCTGGTGGATCTGGCCGCGGTGGATCTCAAGCACGCACCGATGGACTCGGTCAGCGAAGAGCTGATTCGCAAGCACCTCATTCTGCCCATTCTCAAACGCGGCAAGCGCTTGTACGTTGTTGCCGCCGACCCGGGCAACAAGGCGGGAATCGACGAGCTGGCATTTTCCACCGGGCTGTCGGTGGAGGCTATTCTGGCGCCCTATTCGGCCATCGAGCCGGCGCTGGATCGCGCACTGGCCGGCTCGTCGCAGGCATTCAGCGAGCTGACCGAAGAAGAAGACGATCTCGACAGCCTGCAATTCGACGCCGGCGAGGAAGCCCAGGAAGAGGCCAGCGACACCGACGGTGCCGACGACGCGCCGGTGGTGCGCTTTGTCAACAAGGTGCTGGTCGACGCCATCCGTCGCGGGGCGTCCGACATTCATTTCGAGCCTTATGAAGACGAATACCGCGTTCGTTTTCGTATCGACGGCGTGCTGGTTACCCAGGTGCGCCCGCCACGACGCATGGCGCCGCGGCTGTCGGCACGGCTGAAGGTGATGGCCAATCTGGATATCGCCGAGCGACGCATTCCGCAAGACGGGCGCATCAAGTTGAATGTGACCAAGAGCACGGCCTACGACTTTCGTGTTTCCACCTGCCCGACGCTGTGGGGCGAGAAGATCGTGCTACGTATCCTCGATTCCTCCGGCGCCTACCTGGGGCCGGAAAAACTGGGCTTCGAGCCCGAGCAGCAGGAAAACTACCTCTCGGCCATTTCCAAGCCCTACGGCATGGTGCTGGTCACGGGGCCGACCGGCTCCGGTAAGACGGTCACGCTCTACACGGCGCTGGGCATTCTCAACGACGAGGGGCGCAATATTTCCACCGTCGAAGACCCGGTGGAAATCCGCATGAAGGGCGTCAACCAGGTGCAGCAGAATGCCAAGCAGGGCCTGACCTTTGCCGCCGCGCTGCGATCGTTTCTGCGCCAGGACCCCGACATCATCATGGTCGGCGAGATCCGCGACCTGGAAACAGCCGAGATTGCCATCAAGGCCGCCCAGACCGGTCACCTGGTGCTCTCGACCCTGCATACCAACGACGCCCCGGCCTCGGTGGCGCGCCTGATGAACATGGGCGTGCCCAGCTACAACATCGTATCCACCGTGCACCTGGTGGTGGCACAGCGCCTGGCGCGCACGCTGCACTCATGCAAGAAGCGCGAAGACGTGCCCGACGACGCGCTGCTGAAAGTCGGTTTCAGCGAAGAAGAGGTGGCCGAGGGCATCAAGGTGTTCCAGGGCGGCGGATGCGACCAGTGCACAGGCGGTTACAAGGGCCGCTCGGGCGTGTTCCAGGTAATGCCGGTGTCGGAAGAAATGGAAAAGATCATTCTCGAGGGCGGCGGCGCGCTGGAGCTGGAAAGGCAGTCGGCCAGGGACGGCGTGATCGACCTGCGCCGCGCGGCCTTGAACAAGGTAAAAGATGGCCGAATCAGCCTGGCAGAAATGAACCGGGTGACGAAGGATTGAGGTTGGGGTTGGCTGGTTGGCTGGTTGGCTGGTTGGCTGGTTGGCTGGTTCGGCATCCGCAAGGATCGGTGGGCGGCTGCGCCGCGAGCGGTGGGTGAGCCGATTAGGTGGTCAGCCGGTTCGGCGCGTCAGGCCGTGTTGCTGTTGAGGTAGCGTTGGAAGGCGCTGATCCTGCGGGCCGTGCCAATTGCTTGTCTTTGCAGGAATTGGAATTGATCGTGCCTGATCTGGCCCGTGTCCAGCGCAGCGTACAGGTGGGATTGCACTTCGGCGCACGAGCCGCGAGCGATGCGCAGAAAATGCCTGAATTCATTCGGATTCTTTCGCTCGAACCCCTCGGCGATATTAGCCATCACCGAAACTGCCGAGCGCTGCAGTTGATTCCGAAGGCCGAAATCCCGGCTCAGGGCAGTGTTACGGCAGCACCGGTAGACCTGCTGCACCAAAATCCGGGCCCCCTTCCAAGCCTCGATGTCCTCAAACCGAGAAATTGTCCCCATACCAAACGCTTAGAGCCAACTTGCCCATCAGTTTAGCAGCAGCAGTCAATTAATCGCCAATCCCCGAAGCTGCCGAACCAGCTAACTAGCCAACCAGCAAACCAGCCAACTTCGGCGCTACCGGTGCCCACCCCTTGGGCAGCACCCCCCGCCTGAAGTCCCACCTTGCATTTATCCCGGTTTCTGCGCAAAATCACCACATTAGGGACAACTGTGCAGGCCGGACACGAGCGCTGGCCAACACCAGTCAGCATGCAGGAGCGGGAATAGATGTCGACCACCCAGGAGCAGATGCAGACCTTCCTTTGGGAAGGGATGGACCGGCGCGGCAAGCGGTTGAAGGGCGAGCGAATTGGCCGGAACGAGCTGATCGTCAAGGCTGAACTGCGCCAGCAAGGAATTGTACCCGGCCGGGTCAAGAAAAAGCCCAAGCCACTGTTTGGCACGACGGGCAAAAGAATCAAGCCCAAGGATATTGCCGTATTCACCCGGCAATTGGCCACGATGCTGTATTCCGGCATTCCGCTGGTTCAAGCGTTCGGCATCATCTCCCAGGCGTCTGAGAACCCGCGCATGAAGACGCTGATCAATACAATCCGAACAGATGTCGAATCAGGTGACACCCTGGCCGAAGCCCTGGGCAAGCATAGAAATTATTTTGACGACCTCTACGTCAACCTGGTGACCTCTGGAGAGGCCGCTGGTGTTCTGGACCAGGTTCTGGACTCGATTGCCAGCTACAAGGAGCGTATCGAGTCGATCAAGGGCAAGATCAAGAAAGCGATGTTTTATCCGGCGGCCGTTATTGCGGTAGCCATAGCCGTTACCGCCCTGCTTTTGATCGTTGTCATTCCCCAGTTCGAGGAAATGTTTCAAAACTTTGGCGCCGACCTGCCCGCATTCACGCGGATGGTCGTGAACATGTCCGAGTTCATGCAATCAAAGGGCTGGCTCCTGCTGATTCTGGGCGTTGCGGCCATCGTTGGACTGATACAGCTGCGGAAGCGCAGCGCAAAATTTGGCCACTTCATCGACCGACTGTCCCTCAGGCTTCCGATTGTTGGGCCGGTGCTGGAGAAATCAGCGCTTTCGCGTTTCGCCAGCACGCTGTCGACAACCTTTGCCGCTGGGGTGCCCCTTGTCGAGGCACTGAAAACGGTGGCCGGCGCAACCGGCAATATCGTATACGAAGACGCCACGCTTCAGATCCGGGACGATGTCGCCACCGGCCACTCACTTCAGCTGGCGATGCAGCAGACCAAGCTGTTTCCCCCGATGATGGTTCAAATGACCGCAATCGGTGAAGAGGCCGGCTCGCTGGATGACATGCTCGACAAGGTATCGAGCTTCTACGAAGAAGAGGTCAACAACACCGTCGACGCGCTCTCAAGCCTGCTCGAGCCGATCATCATCGTGTTCATCGGCGTGGTCGTTGGCGGCATGGTCGTGGCCATGTACCTGCCGATCTTCCAGATGGCAGCGGTGATGTGACGGGTATTGGGATGTGTGAAGTGGGAAGTGGGAAGTGGGAAGTGGGAAGTGGGAAGTGGGAAGTGGGAAGTGGGAAGTGGGAAGTGTGAAGTGGGAAGTGGGAAGTGGGGAGTGTGAAGTGTGAAGTGTGAAGCTGGGTGTTGGCTGGTTCGCCGCCGTACTCCCGGCCTTGAGCCGAGATCTTCCATCCAAAGGCGCCGTGGTTAGAGAAGGCCCCGGATCGGGTCCGGGGATGCGGCGGCTTTGCGCCAACTACGGTATTCCCGGCCTTTAGTCGGGATCTTCTGACCGGCAGCGCCTGCGTTCAGGAAGGCCCCGGATCGTGGTCCGGGGATACGGGGTACTGGATTGGCTGGCTAGTTGCCGTATTCCCGGCCTTGAGCCGGGATCTCTCTGGCTGAAGGCGCCTGCGTAAAGGAGGCCCCGGATCGTGGTCCGGGGGGACGGAGGCATCATTTTTGACACAAGGGAATCTGGCTTGGAATTTTTCGACACTTTGAACGCACTGCCGCCGGCGGTTCTCGGGACCGCCGTTTTTGTTCTCGGGCTGCTGGTGGGCAGTTTTCTCAACGTGGTGATTCTGCGGCTGCCGGCGCGTTTGTTTCACGACTGGCGCTGTCAGTGCCGGGAACTGCTGGAGATCGACGAACCGGAAGCGGCGCCGCCGGGGCTGGTAGCCAGGCGCTCGCACTGCCCGCGTTGCAAGGCAACGATTGCCTGGTACGACAATATTCCGATGGTGAGCTGGCTGGTGCTGGGGCGAAAGTGCCGAAGCTGCCGCGAGCCGATTTCTTTTCGTTACCCCTTGGTCGAGCTGGTCACAGCGGCTCTGTCGGCGGCCGTAATCATTCATTTTGGCGCCACGCCCGAGGGCGCGGCCGCGCTGGTGTTGACCTGGGCGCTGATCGCGGCCACGGGAATCGATTTCGACCACCAGCTGCTGCCCGACCAGATCACCCTGCCCCTGCTGTGGCTGGGCCTGGCGCTGAACCTGTGGCTGGGGCTGTTTGCCAGCGTCGAGGGTGCGCTGATCGGCGCCATTGCCGGCTACCTGGCGCTGTGGTCGGTGTTCCACCTGTTCAAGCTCGTCACCGGCAAGGAGGGCATGGGCTACGGCGACTTCAAGCTGCTCGCCGCGCTGGGCGCGTGGATGGGCTGGCAGGTGCTGCCGGTGGTGATTCTGCTGGCCTCTTTGGTGGGCGCGGTCTCGGGCATTGCCATCATGATCGCCACCCGCCGCGGCAAGGAAGTGCCAATCGCCTTCGGCCCGTATCTCGCCGCCGCCGGGTGGATTGCGCTGATCTGGGGGGAGCGGATGGTGGATTACTGGTTGTATCTGTGACCAGTTGGCGGGTTGGCCGTGCCTGGCTGAAACCTCGTCCGTCGCGGATGTAACCGCGACCTGCGCAGGCTGCCGACCCCCCCCACGCATCGCGCAATGCCGTAGGTCGGCGTTACATCGCCGACGGACAACCCGGACGATCGCGACACACATGGCTCACGTGTGCGCGGAAACGACGAATGTCGTCCGTCGCGGATGTAACCGCGACCTACGCGGCGCCTATCCGGCGCCGTCCGGGCAACGACATGAGTAGGTCGGGGCTACGTCCCCGACGGACGACGTGGCGGGACTGGACACACGTCGCTGACCCCGGCACCGATCCGGAGCCTCGTCCGTCGCGGATGTAACCGCGACCTACGCGGCGCCTATCCGGCGCCGTCCGGGCAACGACATGGGTAGGTCGGGGCTACGTCCCCGACGGACGACGTGGCGGGACTGGACACACGTCGCTGACCCCGGTACCGATCCGGAGCCTCGTCCGTCGCGGATGTAACCGCGACCTACGCGGCGCCTATCCGGCGCCGTCCGGGCAGCGACATGAGTAGGTCGGCGTTACATCGCCGACGGTCGAGGTGGCAATCAGACGTTGAAGCGGAAGTGCATGACGTCGCCTTCATTGACGATGTAGTCCTTGCCTTCGAGCCGCAATTTGCCGGCGGCCTTGGCGCCGGCTTCACCCTTGCAGGCAATGAAATCGTCGTAGGCGGTGACCTCAGCGCGGATAAAGCCCTTTTCGAAGTCGGTGTGGATGCGTCCGGCTGCTTGCGGGGCGGTGGAGCCCTTGCGCACGGTCCAGGCACGCACTTCCTTCGGCCCGACGGTGAAGAAGGTAAGCAGATCCAGCAGTGCATAGCCGGCGCGGATGAGGCGGTGCAGGCCGGGTTCGTCTTCGCCCAGGTCGGCGAGGAACTCGGCCTGTTCTTCGTCGTCGAGCTCGGCCAGCTCGGCCTCCATGGCGGCGCACAGCACCACGACTTCGGCCTGTTCGCCGGCCGCGTAGTCACGCACGGCACGCACGTGGGCATTGTCGTGCGCGCCGCTGTCGTCAACGTTGGCTACGTAGAGCACCGGCTTGCGGGTGATGAACTGCCAGGTTCTGAGGGCGACGCGCTCTTCGTCGTCCATTTCGAGGGTGCGCAACGGCTGGCCCTCGCCCAGGTGGGCAACGACGCGCTCGAGCAACGCAGCCTGGCGGATGGCTTCCTTGTCGCCGGATTTGGCCTGGCGGCTGATCTTGTCGAGCGCGCGTTCGGCCACTTCCAGGTCGGCCAGGCACAGCTCGGTATCGATGGTTTCGATGTCGGAGACCGGGTCAACGCGGCCCGAGACGTGGGTGACGTCGTCGTCTTCGAAGCAGCGCACGATGTGAGCGATGGCGTCGGTTTCGCGGATGTGGGCCAGGAACTTGTTGCCCAGACCTTCTCCACGCGAGGCCCCGGAGACCAGGCCGGCAATGTCGACAAATTGCATCATCGTCGGCAGCGTGCGCTCGGGCCGGGCCGCCGCCGCCAGTTCATCCAGGCGTGGATCGGGCACGGGCACCATGCCGACGTTGGGCTCGATGGTGCAGAACGGGTAGTTCTCGGCCTGGATGCCGGCCTTGGTCAGGCAGTTGAAAAGCGTCGACTTGCCCACGTTGGGCAGGCCGACGATGCCGCATTTGAAACCCATGGGTTGTTCTCGCTTCTCTCGGTTGGTTGGTTTGTTGATACGTTACGGCTTCGCCTTCACGCATGCTACGGGTGTTTTCCTCGATTGCCCGAGCTTGTTGGCTATGGTATTCCCGGCCTCGGAGCCGGGATCCTCCTGGCTATGGTGCCGGCGCCAGAGAGGCTCCCGATCAAATCCGGTGCTGCAGGGTGCTTATGGCTTGGTGTGCAGCCTCTTCATCGCCTCGCCGGAATCACCTTCGAGCAGGTGCGGCAAAGCGTCCACGGCGCGTTGAACGGCGTCGAGGATGGCCTTTTCATCTTCGGCCCCGGCCCGGCTGAGCACCCACGGCGTCACCGCCTCCTTGAAGCCGGGGTGGCCGATGCCGATGCGCACGCGCCAGAAATTCTGGCTGCCCAGGTGGCTGAAGGTGCTTCTTAACCCGTTGTGCCCGCCGTGTCCGCCGCCAAGCTTGAGCTTGACGGTGCCCGGCGGCAGGTCGAGGTCGTCATATGCCACCACCACCTGCTCGGGTGCCACGTTGAAGTAGTCGGTTGCGGCGCGAATCGCCTGGCCCGATTCGTTCATGAAGGTACCGGGGCGAAGAAACACGCAGTCTGCACCGGCAAAGGGCGCCTTGGCGGCGTCGCCGTGCAGCTTACGGTTGGGTTTGAGGCCCAGCGACTCTCGTCGATCGAGCTCGTCAATGAGCCAGAACCCGGCGTTGTGCCGGGTTCTCTCGTATCTGCTGCCCGGGTTACCCAGGCCGACAATCAGCCAGCGGTCGGTCAACGGCGCGCTCAGTCCTGCTTGTCGTCGTCGCCTTCGTCTTCGCCTTCGGCGTCTTCGGCAGCGGCGGCTTCTTCGCCCACGGTTTCGACTTCAGCGCCTTCGTCAAGGGCGGCATCGGCTTCAGCAGCCATTTCGCCCGTGCCCTGGCTGGCGCGGATGTAGAGCGCGGTAACGATGGAGTAGTCGTGCTCCTCACCTTCATAGTGGAGCATCGGCAGTATCACGCCTTCAGGCAGCTCGATGTCGCTGAGCATGATGCTCTCGCCGGGCTCGAGCTTGGCCAGATCAACCTCCAGATACTCCGGCAGGTCGCCAGGCAGCGATTCGACTTCCACATCCATGACCTGATAGGAAATGACCACACCGGCCTCCTTTTCGGCCGGCGAAATTTCCTCGTTGATGAAGTGCAGCGGCACCTGCATGCGAATTTCCTGATCGTCAGAGATGCGCAGGAAATCGGCGTGGATCAGTACGGGCTTGAACGGATGACGCTGCAGATCACGAAGAACGACCTTTTGCCTTTTCTCGCCCACTCGCAGCTCGAGCACGGAGGAATGAAAGGCCTGCTCATCGGATTCATGCATCAGGTAGTTGTGGTCGATGGTGATGCTGACCGCGTCGCGATCACCGCCGTAAACCACGGCCGGCACCCGACCCGCGCGGCGCAGGCGGCGGCTCGCACCTTTCCCCACGTCCGTACGCATTTCTGCCGGAATCTTGTATTGTTTCGCCATGACGATTCGTCTCTTTCCAAGGGTTGAATGACCGACCGCCCGCGACCAGGCAGTCGGAACAAGCCCGCCATTATAGCGCCCTTCGAGCCCGCGCAAAAGCCCGCTGTCGCGTTGTGCGGGTTGTGGGGCCCGGTTAGAGCCGCCACGCGTGGCCAGGCACGCCACGTCGCCCGTCGGCGATGTAACGCCGACCTACGTTGCCCGGTGCGTGGGCGGGGCTCGTCGGCGGCCTGCGTAGGTTGCGGTTACACCCGCAACGGACGAGGTACCGGAGCGCCCCGACGTCAGCCACGCGTGGCCAGGCCCGCCGCGTTGTCCGTCGGCGATGTAACGCCGACCTACGTTGCCCGGTGCGTGGGCGGTTCGTCGTCGGCCTGCGTAGGTTGCGGTTACATCCGCGACGGACGAGGTACCGGAGCGCCCCGACGTCAGCCACGCGTGGTCAGGCCCGCCGCGTTGTCCGTCGGCGATGTAACGCCGACCTACGTTGCCCGGTGTGTGCGGGGCTCGTCGGCGGCCTGCGTAGGTTGCGGTTACATCCGCGACGGACGACTTTCACGGCTCCTCCCACTGCCCGCTTTCGGCCCAGCGCTCCAGCGCCGCCATCCAGGGATCGATATCGAGCCCCTCGGCGGCGAGCCAGTCGTCGTCAAAGTACGTGTCAGCGTAGCGGTTACCGCCGTCGCACAGCAGGGTGACCACGCTGCCCTTTTCGTCGCGCTGGCGCATTTCGGCGAGCAGGCGTACGACGCCGATCAGGCTGGTTCCGGTCGAACCACCGCAGCGCCGGCCCAGCCAGTGCTCCAGAAAGCGAACTGCGGCCATCGAGGCCGCATCGGGAATACGCTCCATACGATCGACCAGCGACGGTATGAAGCTCGGCTCGACCCGTGGCCGGCCGATGCCCTCGATGCGCGAGGCCTGGTCAGTGGTCAGGCTCGCGTCGCGGCTCTCAAAATAGTCGGCGAAGACCGAGTTCTCCGGATCGACCACACACATCTGGGTGGGGCAGCCGGCAAAGCAGCGATAGCGCATGTAGCGGCCGATAGTGGCCGCCGTGCCGCCGGTGCCGGCCGAAACCACCACCCAGCGCGGATGAGGCTGCGGCTCCAGCGCCATCTGCGCAAACAGCGATTCGGCAATGTTGTTGTTGCCACGCCAGTCGGTGGCGCGCTCGGCGTATGTGAACTGGTCCATGTAGTGGCCTCCCAGCTCACGCGCCAGGCGCTCGGATTCCGAATAGATTTCTCCCGGTTCAACCAGATGCGACTCGCCGCCATAGAAGGCAATCTTTGAAATTTTCTTGCACGAGGTATCCCGCGGCATCACGGCAATGAAGCGCAGGCCGAGCAGGCGCGCAAAGTAAGCCTCTGACACCGCCGTGGAGCCACTGCTGGCTTCGACGATGGGCGTGTCGGGCCCGATCCAGCCGTTGGACAGGCCGTAGAGAAACAGCGAGCGCGCCAGGCGGTGCTTGAGACTGCCTGTCGGGTGAATCGACTCGTCTTTCAGATAGATCTGCCAGCCCTGCCAGGCCGCCGGCATGTCTGCACGGATCAGGTGGGTGTCGGCAGAGCGGTTGAAGTCGGCATCAATGGCCCGGATCGCATCAGCGACCCAGCGGCAGCGAGTGGAGGTCATGCAAAAGGCCCGGTGATTGGTCTCCCGGCATGATACCGCGACTGAATAGAATCAAGGCGGGCCTGAAACCTTCCTGCTAGAATTGCGGTCTGACTATTCGCAACTCATCATTCAACCTCAAGGATCAACGCCCACAATGAGCGAGAACCTTCGTGCACATACCATCAGCCGCGGTCGCTCGACCGCGATGGACGACAATGCGCGCCGCGTGCTGCGCAACACCTGGAACCTGCTGTCACTGACGCTGCTGTTCAGTGCCGGCGTGGCCTGGCTTTCGATGGCCAATAACTGGCCGCACCCGGGGCTGGTGATCACGCTGGTGGGCTATTTCGGCCTGCTGTTCGCCACCCAGGCGCTGCGCAACTCGGCCTGGGGCATTCTGACCACTTTTGCGCTGACCGGCTTCATGGGCCTGACCATCGGCCCGATCATCAGCGCCTACACGACCATGTTCAGCAACGGCGACCAGCTGGTCATTGCCGCCATGGGCGCCACCGGCGTGGCCTTTGTCGGCCTGTCGGGCTTTGCGATGGTGACCAAGAAGGACTTCGGGTTCATCGGGCCGATGCTGTTTGCCGGCATTCTGGTGGCCTTCGTGGCCAGCCTGATTGCCGTGTTCTTCAATATGCCGGCGCTGAGCCTGGCCGTGAGCGGCATGTTTGCGCTCCTGATGTGCGGCCTGATTCTCTACCAGACCCAGCAGATCGTCAGAGGCGGCGAGACCAACTACATCATGGCGACGGTCACGCTGTTCGTGTCGCTCTACAACCTGTTTCTGAGCCTGCTGCAGCTGTTCGGCTTTTTCTTCGGCGAAGAGTAAGGCGCTGGAGACAGTCCCCACCCCTTCGAAACCCCGGCCGCCGTGCCGGGGTTTTTTTATCGTGGACGCGCGCGCAACCCCGGCGCATGTTGCATCGCCCACAGCATCGCATTCCCGGCCTCCGAGCCGGGATCTTCCTGCCGAGGGTGCCTGCGCTCAGAGAGGCCCCGGATCGAGTCCGGGGGTTCGGGGTTTGCTGGTCCGGGGGTTTGGGATTTGCTGGTCCGGGGGTTCGGGGTTTGCCGAGGCGACGGGCTCTGAGCTGCCTGGTTGGCCGCCGTACTCCCGGCCCTGAGCCGGGATCTTCCTGCCGAGAGCGCCTGCGTTCAAAGAGGCCCCGGATCGAGTCGGGGGCTACCGGCTTTCTGGTTCGGGGCTGCGGGCGTGTCATCACGGAATGTGCGGGCGTGCCGTCGCGGGGGGTGTGGGCGCCCGAGCCGGCGCTGATGCGTTGGGCTTCGCTGCACGCATCCTGCGAAGCCATTGCAACCTCCGGCACAAGCCAGGCTCAAGCGTGGTGGTGTTGAACGCGACTTGGAAGAAGGCTGTCCAGCAGCAGCAGGATGACGCCGACGACGATGGCGGAGTCGGCGAGGTTGAAGGCGGGCCAGTGCCAGTCGGCGTAGTAGACGTCGATGAAGTCGACGACGTAGCCAAAGCGGATGCGGTCGATCAGGTTGCCGATGGCCCCACCGATGATCAAAGCCAGCGCCGCAGGCAGCAGGCGGGCGCGATGCGGCAGGCGCCATAGCCAGACCAGCAGCACACCAACGATCACGACGGCCACGCCGGACAAAAACCAGCGCTGCCAGCCGCTGCCGCCGGCCAGGAAAGAAAACGCCGCGCCGGTGTTGTGAGCCAGGGTGAGGTTGAGCCACGAGAACACCGCATTGGGGCGGTAGAGCTCGAGATGCTGCATGGCGAGCTGCTTGGTGTAGAGATCAAGCAGCACGATCAATGCGGCCATGCCCAGCCACAGGCCGTAGCGCCAGGGACGCATCGGCAACATGCGCTAACCCCAGTGCCGAGTCTCGCCCGGCCCTTCAACGTTTACCACGCAGCGCGCGCAGATTTCCGGATGGTCGGGATTGCTACCAACGCTGTCGCGATGGTGCCAGCAGCGCACGCATTTGGCGTGCTCAGTCGGCTTGACGCTGAGCTTGAGGGTGTCGCCGTCGATGTCGGCGGTTTCCATCGGCTCGGCCACCGGCGCGAGATGCACGTCGGACGAGATGAAGAAAAAGCGCAGCTCGTCGCCGACGGAGGCGAGCGATTCAGCCAGCTTTCCGGAGGCTTCCAGCGTGATTTCTGCCGCCAGTGAGGCGCCGATGGTCTTGTCGCGCCGAAGCTGCTCGAGCCAGGGGCCGACCACCTCGCGCACCTTGCGCAGGCGCTCAATGGTGTCACGAACACTGTCTTCGCCGCTCGTCAGGCCGTCGTACCAGGTGGCCAGCATGACCGACTCTGTATTTTTGCCGGACATCTCCTTCCAGATCTCCTCCGCGGTGAAGCAGCAGATCGGGGCGAGCCAGCGCACCAGGGCTTCGAGGATATGGTGCATGGCCGTCTGCGCCGAGCGCCGCGCCGGGTGGTCTTCGGGCAGGGTGTAGAGGCGATCCTTGATGATGTCGAGATAGAAGGCGCCCATGTCGACCGAGCAGAAGTGATGCACGCCCTGGTAGATGTTGAGATAGCGGTAGTTGCGATAGGCGTCGGTGACCTCGTCCTGCAGCCGCGCGGCCATGTCGACGGCATGGCGATCGAGCGGCAGCAGCTCGTCGAGTGCCCGGGCGTCGGTGGTCGGGTCAAAATCGTGCAGGTTGCCCAGCAAAAAGCGGGCAGTGTTGCGGATGCGCCGGTAGGCGTCGGCCACGCGCTTGAGGATCTCGTCGGAGACGCTCATTTCCTGGCGGTAATCGGCCGCGGCCACCCACAGGCGCAGGATGTCGGCGCCGAGCGTTTTCATGACCTGCTGCGGGGCGACGACGTTGCCCTGCGACTTCGACATCTTCCGGCCTTCGGCGTCGACGGTGAAGCCGTGGGTGAGCACCTGTTTGTATGGCGCGACACCGTGCATGGCCACCGAGGTCAAAAGCGAGGACTGGAACCAGCCGCGATGCTGATCGGAGCCTTCCAGGTAGATGTCGGCCGGGCGCGTAAGCTCGGCGCGCTTGTCGAGCACGCAGTGATGGGTCACGCCCGAGTCGAACCACACGTCGAGGATGTCGGGCACCGGCTCGTACTGCTCGCCGTCGACGCCCAGGCGCTCGGCAATGTCGTCGGCGTACCAGGCGTCGACGCCGTCGGATTCGACGATGTCGGCAAATTTGTGCAGCAGCTCGGGGGTATCAGGGTGCGGCTGCTGGCTGTCGCGGTCGATGAAAAAGCCCAGCGGCACGCCCCAGGTGCGCTGGCGCGAAATGCACCAGTCCGGCCGGGTCTCGATCATGCCGCGGATGCGCGCCTGCCCCCAGTCGGGCACCCAGCGCACCTTGTCGACTTCGCGCAGGGCCTGTTCGCGCAGGCCGGCCTGATCCATGGCGATGAACCACTGCGGCGTGGTGCGAAAGGCCGTGGGCGTTTTGTGGCGCCAGCAGTGCGGGTAGCTGTGGTCGAAGTCCTCGGCCGAGAGCAGCGTGCCGTTGGTGCGCATGTGCTCGACCAGCATGGCGTTGGCCTTCCACACGTGCTGGCCGCCAACCACCGGGGTCTCGTCGACGAACACGCCGCGCCCGTCGATGGGGTTGACCACCGGCAGATCGTATTCCTGGCCGACGTCGAAGTCTTCCTGACCGTGGCCGGGGGCGGTGTGAACCGCGCCGGTACCGGTTTCGGTAGTGACGTGCTCGCCGAGGATGGCCGGCACCTCGTAGTCGTTGAAGGGGTGGCGCAGGCGCAAATGCTCGAGCTGGTCGCCGCGAATGGTGCCCAGCACCTCGACCTTGTCCAGGCCGATGCGCTCGCACACCGCCTCGCGCAGCTCGCTGGCGACCACCAGATCGCGTTTGACGCCGTCGCGCATGCCGCGCACCAGGTCGTAGTCGAGCTCGGCGTTCAGACAGACCGCCTGGTTGGCGGGAATGGTCCAGGGCGTGGTCGTCCAGATGGCGATACCGGCATCGTCGGCCAGGCCGGTGACACCGAACAGGCTGGCGAGCTTTTCCGGATCAACCGCAGGAAACAGCACGTCGATGGCAATCGAGGTCTTGTCCTGGTATTCGATCTCGGCCTCGGCCAGGGCCGAGCCGCAGTCGAAGCACCAGTGCACCGGCTTGACGCCGCGCTTGAGATGGCCGCGCTCGACGATCTTCGCCAGCGCGCGCAGCATGTCGGCTTCGTAGCTGAAGTCGCGGCTGGCGTAGGGGTTGGCCCAGTCACCCAGCCCACCCAGGCGCTTGAAGTCCTCGCGCTGGTTGGCGATCTGCTTATCGGCATATTCGCGGCACTTCTGGCGAAAGGTGGCAGCATCGACCTTCTGACCGACCTTGCCGACCTTCTTTTCGACCTGCACCTCGATCGGCAGGCCGTGGCAGTCCCAGCCCGGCACGTAGGGCGCGCGGTAGCCGGCAAGCAGCGCCGAGCGCACCACGAAATCCTTGAGAATCTTGTTGACCGCATGCCCGATGTGAATGTCGCCGTTGGCATACGGCGGGCCGTCGTGCAGCACGAAGGTCTCACGGTCTGCGGTGGCCTCCTGCAGACGCGCGTAGAGCTCGTCGGCATACCACTGCTCGAGCATGCCGGGCTCGCGCTGGGCAAGCGAAGCCTTCATCGGAAAGGCGGTCTTGGGGAGGTTGATGGTTTTTTTGTAGTCCACGGGCGTTTTCAAGGGCTCTGGGTTCAGTTTCAGGAAATTTTCGATTACCAAATTCCAATTTACCAACAAACCTCAATGCTCAACTCCCAATGATCGAAACCCCTCAGCTTGGCCGGGGTTGTCTTGATCATTGGAAGCTCGGTCATCAGGTCCTTGTTTGAAAATTGGCGTTTGGTGCTTGTTCATTCATGCAGCAGCACTTCTCGCGCTTTGTCAGCATCCTTCTCCATCTGCTTGGTCAGCGCCTCGAGGTCGTCAAAATGCTCTTCGGTGCGAATGAACTCGACGAACTCGACTTCAAGGTGCTTGCCGTACAGATCGCCATCGTAATCGAACAGGTGCACTTCGAGCACCCAGTCAGTGCCGCCGAGCACCGGGCGGCGGCCCAGGCTGGCGACACCGGGATGCGCAACCAGGCCGGCGCCCGAAACGCGGGCGGCCAGGATGCCCGATAGCGCCGGCGGGTTCGGCGGCCGGATATTGACCGTTGGGAACCCCAGGCTACGGCCCAGACGGCGGCCGCGCAGCACCCGGCCGGATATGCGACAGGGCCGGCCCAGCAGGCGCTCGGCCTCGCCGAGCTTGCCCTCGAACAACGCGGTGCGGATGCGCGTCGATGAAATACGCTCTTGGCCGTCGACAACCGCCTCGACCTGTTCGACCTCGAAGCCGTAGCGCCGACCCAGCTTTCTGAGCATGGCAACGTCACCGGCCGCCCGCGAGCCAAAATTGAAGTCCGCGCCGACAACGACACGTTCGGCACGCGCACCGCGCACCAGCACATCGCGCACGAAACGCTCCGGGCTCTGACGGGCAAAGCCCGCGTTGAAGCGCAGCATGAACATCAGATCCAGCCCGTAATCGCGCGTGAGACGAATCTTGTCGCGCACGTTGAGCAGGCGCGGCTGCGGCGAGTCCGGCTTGAAGAAGGTGGCCGGCAGCGGCTCGAAACACATCAGCGCCGGCGTCAGTTTGCCGGCGCCGCTGCGGGCAGCCTCGATCAGCGCCTGATGGCCGCGGTGGAGACCGTCGAAATTGCCCACGGCCACCGAGGTGGCGGGCCATCTGTCGCGGTCGGGATTGAAGTGTCTGACGAGTCGCATGGCAAGCCATGGATTGTACCCGTTTTGAGCCTGTCGCTCTGCAAGTGCCGCAGCGTGTCCGGCCGGCGGTGCGCAGGCGATCAGCTCGGGGTGCTTTTGCCATGAGCCGGGCGGGCAAGGTGGCGCGGGCGCAGGCCGGTGGCGATAAGCACCAGTGCATAGGCTGCCGCGCCCGCGCCAATCACCAGCGCGATCATGCCGGCGCGCCACGCCGTTGTGGCCGCAAGCCAGCGCCCGACGTCGGGCTGGAGGGCCAGCAGCACCGCCGCCATGACCAGGCAGCCGGCAACCGCCTGCCCTACCCGGCGCCATGGCAGCCGCGGCGTGAGCGACTGGTGGCGCAGACCACGCCACAGCAGCGTGGCGTTGATCCAGCCCGACGCGCTGGAAGCCAGCGCCAGCCCGGCGTGCGCCCCGGGATGATTGGCCAGCATGACCCAGAAGCCGCCCGCATCGCTGCCACCGGCCAGCCACCAGGCAATCGCGATCACGAACAACACGTTCAGCCCCATGTTGGCGATCAGGGCAATGACGGCGATCTTGACCGGCGTTCTGGTGTCCTGACGCGAAAAGTAGGCCGGCGCCAGAACCTTGACGCCGATGAAGGCCGGCAGGCCCAGGCTGTAGGCCAGCAGCGCGCGCGCCGCCATCAACGCGTCCTGATCGGTGAAGGCGCCGTGGTGAAAGAGCGTGATGATCAGGGGCTCGGCCACCATCGCCAGGCCCACCGCCGCCGGCAGCGCGATGATCAGCCCCAGAGTGACGGCCCAGTCGAGCACGGCGCGATATTCCGCGCGCCCGTTGCGCGCGTGCAGCGACGAGAGCGTGGGCAGGATCACCACCGACAGCGCCACGCCGAACATGCCCAGCGGAAACTCCATCAGCCGATCGCCGTAGTACAGCCAGGCCAGCGAGCCCGAGGCCAGCAGCGAGGCGAAGAACACGTCGAACAGCAGGCTGACCTGCGCCACGGAAGAGCCGAACAGGGTCGGCACCATCAGCTTCATGATGCGCCTGACTCCCGGATGGCGAAAGTCGGGCCTTGGCAGCGGCAGCACATCGTGACGGGCCAGCAGCGGAAGCTGCACGGCCAGCTGGAGTACGCCGGCGGCGAGCACGCCCCAGGCGAGCGCCTTGATGGGCTGCTCGAACAGCGGGCTGAAGGCCACCGCCGCGGTAATCAGCGCCACATTGAGCAGCGCCGGCGTGAGCGCCGGCAGCGCAAAACGACCCAGGGTGTTGAGAATGCCGCCGGCCAGCGCCGTGAGCGCGATGAACAGCAGATAGGGGAAGGTCACCCGCAGCAGGTCGGTGGCCAACCGGAACTTTTCGGGGTCGTCGAGAAAGCCGGGCGCGAACAGCGTGACCACCCCGCCGGCCGCGAACACGCCCAGCGCGGTGACTACCAGCAGTACCGCCATCAGGCTGCCGGCCGTGGCGTCGATCAGCGACTTGAGGCGGGCGTGGTCGTGTTTTTCGCGGTATTCGTTGAGCACCGGCACGAAGGCCAGCGAAAACGAGCCCTCGGCAAACAGCCGGCGCAGGAAGTTGGGAATCTTGAAGGCAAAGACGAAAGCGTCCATCGCCGGCCCGGCCCCGAACCAGCGCGCGAACACGACGTCACGGGCAAAGCCCAGAATCCGCGAGATCAGCGTCATCGAGCTGAACGAGAAGATGCTCTTGAGAAGGCTCATCGCGCTCAGTCACCCACTGCTGCCAGCGCGTCGCATGGCCCGACGCGGCAGCCTGCATATGCATCGCACATGGCTTCTTGACTCCTGACCCCATTCATCCGATAATTGCCTGCTTGTTTTCCAATGACCGATTTTTTTCAGGAGACTCCAACGTGGCCAATAGCGTATCTGCCCGCAAGCGCGCCCGCCAGGCCGAGAAGCATCGCCAGCTCAATGCCTCGCAGAAATCGCACGTGCGCACCCAGATCAAGAAGGTGCTGCGCGCCATCGAGTCGGGCGACAAGGCCGCGGCCGAGCAGGCCTACAAGGCCGCCGTGCCGGCCATCGACCGCTCCGTTTCGAAAGGCGTCATGCACGCCAACAAGGCCGCCCGCCACAAGTCGCGGCTCAATCAGCACGTTCGCGACATGGCCTGAGCCTTTCGGGCACAAGCCGAACACGAAAAAGCCGCGCCTGACAGCGCGGCTTTTTCTTTGCCTGCACTTGCTTTTTTCCCCGCAATTGCTCTTTGCCCACACTGGGGTGATCACTTGAAGGGATTGGCCAGATCCAGCCCGCACCCCTCGAAATCCCGTATATTGCGGGTTGCCAACTCAAGGTTTCGGCTCAGCGCAATTGACGCAATCTGGCCGTCCGCCGTGCTCATTGGCCGACCGCTCGCTCTCCGATGGGCCATTATTTCGCCGTAAATCGTTGCCGCAGAATAGTCGAACTTCAGCACTCACCCGGTGAATACAGCCTTTACGAACCTCTCGAATCGGTATCTCAGCATCCGACCACGAGCGCCCTTCGGCAAGGCACAAATCCCATACTCGATCTCGGCTATCGTGATGGTGCTCAGCCACAGTCGTGTGGATTCCGACTCATTGAGCCAAGCGACCACACCGACATTCGGCCGGGGCTTCATGAGCTCTGACAGGACGTTGGTGTCGAGCAGAATCACGAATCCAGATCGATCGGCTCATGGGGAGCGCGATCGGGCAACTCGATCGTCGCGCCGTGCGACTCGCCAAAGAACTCGAGCGCCAGATCGCCCAGACGCCGGGGCGGAGCCACGGCATGGCGAATGATCCGCCGAACCTCCTCCTCCATCGAAACACCATTGCGAGCTGCTCGCATCCGGAGCAGCTCCAGTGTTTCCCGATCCAATCGTCTGACGCTCAAGCTGCCCATTTGGGCACCATCCATTCATCACCACTGATAGCACATGATATCACTCCGGACTCGCGTCACCCGGCTATCACCACCCTTGTATACCCGGCAGGTCTTCCGGGAAGCTGAGACGATAGCCGACGGTGAGCTTCAATTCCTCTCCGCCCGCCAGTTCGCGGTCCCAGGCGAGTACGCCGGGGCGGTCGTCGACCTTGCGGCGGTCGGGTTGTGTGCTCGAGTCGGTAAGGGAAACTTCGATGCGATCGTCGCGCGAGACCGGCATGGCGTCGAAGACGGTCAGCTCGATCGGGCGTGAATGGCCGTTGCTCACTGAAATCTCGTGTGCGCGGGTGAGCACGGTCGACTTGCGCAGCATGCCCTCGGTTGAACGATCGTCGCGCACCAGTTCGTATTCGACCGTGATGCGGTCGTCGACGCCGAAGCTCGAGGCCAGCTCTCCGCCGGGCGCCACGCCCTCGAAGCGTGTCTGACCGACCAGGGTGTCGTCCTGGTAGAGCGTGACCGAGCCGGGCGGCAGCGCGAGCTCGCCTTCCCAGTCACCTTCGGCGTAGAGCCAGGCGGTGGGCTGGTAGCGCGGCACCGTGCGCGCGCTCAGGGCCACGTCAACGGCGTGCTCGTCCAGGCGGAAGCGATGCGGCTGGTTGTCGGAGGCCACGCTGGCGCGGCCGGGCACGCGATAGGCCTGGGTGTATTCGTTGCCGACCAGCGCGGCGGTATCCCAGCCGGCCGCGGACTTTGCCGGCGCGGCTTCTGCTGCCACCATCGCGCTGCGCTGCAGGGTATCGCCGGCAAACCCCGCTGAATCACGGGCCTGCTCTTCGAGCGGCTGTTCCACATCCACCCACCACGGCGAGACCTCGGGCAGGCGCCCGCCGGCCGACGGGCGCGACAGCGACAGCCGAAGCTCGGCGTCGGACCAGTCTTCGCCGGTGCGCTGGCGCACCTCGGCAAGCTGGATGATCTGCAGCTTGTGGCCTTCAGTGTCCAGGCGCCACTCGTAAACCGGCCGCCAATAGGCACCGCCGACGGTGTACTCGACGGTGAATTCGGCCGTGCCGGATGCAGTAGCCTCCCAGGCCAGGCTGAGTGCGAGGGTATCGCGCTGGCGCTGGCCGAGATCGGCGAGCTCCTGTTCCAGACGCTTGATTTGTGCATTCAGATCACGTCGCTGGTGCTGCAGCTTGCGGCGCGCCGAAAGCACGGCCTCGGCGCCGCTGCCCACCGTCTCCAGCGCCTTGCTCCAGCCGTCGAGCGAGAGCTTGCCGTCGCTCTGCCCCGCCCCGTTGGCCAGCGAGCGCAGCAGGCTGAGCTGCATTTCGCGCGCCTGGATGTCGTCGTCGACCGCGTGCATTTCCTCGCGCAGCTTCTCGAGGCGCTGCTCGAGCTCGCGGGCGCGCTCGCTGACGCGCTCGCTGCCGCGCACCGTCTCGAGCTGGTAGGCACCCAGGCGCAGGCCTTCCGGCCCCGTGGCGGATATTCGCAGGCTGTCGCGCGACAGGCCGGTGGGCAGGTCGGAGCGGGTCAGCTCGCCGCTGCCGGCCCTGACCTCGACTTCGAAGACACGCGTGACCGTCGCGCGGTCGGGAAAGACGGTGACCGATTCGACCGCGGCGCCCGCCGGGAAGAGCCAGAAAAGGGTGAGAACTGCCGTTGGAATCCTTAGCATTACGCTTCTCCGGTTGATTAAGACGCTGCAGGCGGAAAGACCGCGGCCGAGCGGAGCGAGCCCAGCGGCGCCAACAGGATTGTGGGCTCAGTCGGCCGGGTTTTCTGCAGCAGCCTGGGTGGTCCCGCCGCCTTGCTCAAGGTAGTTCATCACGTCGCCGGTCAGTTTGTCCAGCCCCTTGTGAGCCACCGCCGAGATCGCATACCAGGGTGCGCGCCAATCGAGCTGCTCGATGATCTCAGCAGCGGCATCGCGTGCCAGCTCGTCGTCGAGCTGATCGATCTTGGTCAATACCAGCCAGCGCTCGCGCCCGGCCAGGTGTTGATTGAACTGCTCGAGCTCGCGTTCGAGCGCGCGTACCTGATCGGCGGGGTTACTGCCATCGGCCGGGACAATCTCGACCAGATGCAGCAACAGGCCGGTGCGCTGCAGATGCTTCAGGAATTGAATCCCCAGGCCAGCGCCTTCGGCGGCACCTTCGATCAGGCCGGGGATGTCGGCGATGACAAACGAGCGCCCCGCTTCGAGGCGGACCACGCCCAGATTGGGGTGCAGCGTGGTGAAGGGATAGTCGGCTACCCTGGGCCGAGCCGCGGACACCGCGCTGACCAGCGTTGACTTGCCGGCATTGGGAAAACCGAGCAGACCGACGTCGGCGAGCACCTTGAGCTCCAGATGCAGCTCGCGCGTTTCGCCCGGCGTGCCGGGCGTCGACTGCCGCGGCGCGCGATTGGTGGAAGACTTGAAGTTGATGTTGCCGCGACCGCCGCTGCCGCCGCGTGCAACGAGCATGCGCTGACCGTGCTCGAGTATCTCGCCGATCAGCTCGCCGGTCTCGGTAGCGGTGACAATGGTGCCCAGCGGCACGTGCACAACGATGTCGTCAGCCGACTTGCCGGTACGCTGGCGACCGGCGCCGGGTCGGCCGTTGTCTGCCTTGAACTGGCGGGCGTGACGGAAGTCGGCCAGAGTGTTGAGCCCGGAATCGCCGGCCAGCCAGACCTGGCCACCATCGCCGCCATCGCCGCCGTCGGGCCCGCCTCTGGGAATGAATTTCTCGCGCCGAAAACTGACACAACCATTGCCGCCGTTACCGGCGGCGACGCGAATCGTAGCTTCATCAACAAATTTCATGACTGCATTTTACCCGCTTGGTGCCGGCTTGCCGGGAACAGCCGCGGGGAGAATGAAACCTTTACGACGCAAAGACGCGGAGTAAGAGAAAACAATGGAACCACGGAAAGCATCAAACCAGAATCATCAGCCCGGCACGCATTCCTCCGCCTCGCCTTGTTTCACTTTCCGTGTCTTCCATGCTTTCCGTGGTGACCAGGTTTTGTCTCTTGAGCTGTTTCGCGTCTTTGCGTTCCAGGAATTTTGAATAGCGCCCCCGAATACGAAAAAGCCCCGCTCGAAGGCAGGGCTTTTTCGGCATCCGGCTGGGGCAGAATGCGGGTATTGTCGTTGCCTGTGGCGCCTACTCGATCGGTTCGATCGAGACGTGCCGGCGCACGGGCTTGCCGCGGCGTTCGAACTTGACCTTGCCGTCGGTCAGGGCGAAAAGGGTGTGGTCGCGGCCCACGCCGACGTTGGCGCCGGCATGAAAAGCGGTACCGCGCTGGCGGACCAGAATGTTGCCGGCCAGAACGGCTTCGCCGCCGTAACGCTTGACGCCCAGATATTGCGGATTTGAATCGCGGCCGTTGCGTGTCGAGCCGCCTGCCTTTTTATGAGCCATTGCTTAGCCCTCGATTCCTGTGATCTTGATTTCGGTGTAGTGCTGACGGTGACCCATCTGCTTCATGTGATGCTTGCGGCGCTTGAACTTGATGATGCGAACCTTGTCGCCGCGGCCGTGGTTCACCACCTCGGCGGTGACCTTGCCGCCCTCGACAGTGGGGCTGCCGATGCGCACATCGTCGCCTTCGCCAACCATCAGAACCTGGTCGATCTCGACGCTGGCGCCCTGCTCGGCGTCCAGTTTTTCGACGCGCAGCACGTCGCCTTCAGTGGCCCGGTACTGCTTGCCGCCGGTTGAAAATACCGCGTACATGGATGAATCTCCGCAAAAGCTCGCCAGTAAAGAGCGGGAATTCTACCCAACGACGCCGTGCGAGTCAATGCCGGCGGGCGATGACCGCCCGCCGGCTGGTGGCGCTTCTACAGCTACAGATCTGCCGGGCGGCCTGCGTCGGGCAGACTGTAGTCGCACACGCCCTGCGGATGGATCTGCTCGAGGCGGGCGATCTGGTCAGAATCAAACTGCCGCTCGCCGTAGGTGCCGTCGTTGAGCGCCCGGCTGACGGGCTTTAGCTGGCATTTGAATACCGCGCCGGTGATCGGGGCGCCGGCCTCGATGCGCGAGGTCGTGTAGGTCGGAAACGCCTGCGCGCAGGCGCCCCTGGCGCCGCTGTCGAGGATGCCATTCCACACATCTTCCCCGGCGGCGATCACCTCACCGTCGTAGCGGAAACAGGCGTCGACGGCCTCTTCGGGGCGATTGTCGACAACGGAGCTGCCCGGGTTGGCGCGGATGTTGGCCATCCAGTCATCCATCACTTCCAGCGCGGTGCGCTCGAGATCGAACTGCCCGATCTGATAGGGCGGCTCGTCGCCGATGCCGGCAAACCAGATGACCTGGTGGTTGGCGTTGCCCATGTGGTTGATGATGCGCTGGCGGGTGGCGAAGCTCTGGTTGGAGTTGTGCATGTCCAGCACCGGCTCGAGCCAGTCGCGGATGTCGAGCACGGGAATGTCGATCTGGCCATGGAAGACCTCGCCGGACTCGTACAGCGCCGCAATCGCCTCCCGGTCACCGCTGTGGCGCGGCGCTGGCGCGCTGCCGTCGCCGAGCATGATGTTGCGGCGGCTCCAGGGGTCGAAGTTTTCCGGGGTGGCATCACCGAGGAAGGGAAAGCCCTCCTGCACCATGTCTTCGGCGGGCTTCCAGCCGCCGATGCGGGCATTGAGGTGCAGGAACTGCTCGGCGTCGATGTCACCCGCGACGAAGGCGCGCAGGCCGTACTGCACGCCGACGTTATCGACGGCGCGGCGGGCGTAGCCATTCTCGTCGACGCCGTAGATGTTGCGCAGGTCGTCCATGTGCGTCCATTCGATGTCCATGATGGCCGACAGCGGCTCGTAGTGCTCAGCGTTGTCGACGGCGCCGTAATGCGGGTTCAGAGCCAGCGGCGAGAGCCCGCGCCAGGCCGGCACGCATTCGGTCATGCCGGGCGCGGCGCTGAAGCCCATGGCCAGCTGGGCCTCCTCGAACGGGTTGCCCATCCAGTCAACGGCGTTGAAGCCGACCAGCAGACTGCGATTCTTCGTGGTTTGCCAGAAGGGGTTGTCGCCATCGGTGGCGTCCATGTAGTGCTCGAGCAGCTCGCAGTCACCGACGTGGATGGTCTGAGTGACCATGTCGGGGTAGGAACGCTCGGGGATGGCCGCATCGATCAGGTCGGGGTGATTCTGGCCGTAGACATACTGCTGGATGGCGCCGCCGGAGGCGCCCAGGCCGACGGTATAGGTCGGCACGCCGTAGCGCTTGATGAAGCCTTCCTTGGTCATCAGCGCGGTTTCACCGCCGACCTGCAAATTGTAGTGCTCGCCGGTGCGCGTGCCGGTCGAGTAGGCAATGGCGTGGCCCAGGCCGAGCACCTTGGCCTTCATGGCGCGACTGGATGACCAGCGGCCCTGGGTGTGCCCGATGCCGACGCCGCCCTGGAAGTGATAGAGCAGGCGCCCGTTCCAGCGGCTGGTGTCGTGGTCGGCCGCGCCGGTGCCGATGAGATCCGGGTCGGCCAGCATCGCGTAGCTGTAGATGAAGCGGTTGATGGTGCCGCGTTCGACGCGAATGACGAAATCCACTTCTTCGCCGTCAATGGTCACAGTGGTGGCCAGGTCGTCGGGACGACTGCCGTCAGCCGGCCAGTCCGCCCACTTGTCACCGGTGGTGCGGTAGTGCCAGGTGATGAACGAATCGATGGAGCAGTTGCGGCTGTAGCCTATGACCGATCCGTCATCGCCGTAAACGCGGAATCCGGGCGGACTGCCGCTGTCGACCTTCGGCTGGATGCCGAACTGGTCAGCCACGGAGCATACGAAGGGGTGCTGCTGCGGACCGGACAACAGCGGGCCGGTGATCGGGTGGTTGACCACTTCAACCTGACCGCCGGGCTGCAGGAAGAAAAGACCTTCGTGGAAACGAAAGTGCCAGGCCTTGAGGGTGCTCTCCCCTTCCGGTAGCCCGTCGAGAAGATACTCGAGCCCCCCCTGGTCACGAAATGCGGTGGATGCGACCAGCTTGCCGTTGGCCATGAACAGGCTGCTGAGGTGGCCGGCGGGTGGATCGAGCGCGATGCGCACGTCACCGCCGGTGATCTGGTCGGGCGCGCTGGAGACAATTTCGATCTCGGCGCCGGACCCGCCGGCGAGCTGAATGGGAATCGGGGGCACGGCCACCGCCCAGGCCGCGCCGCAGGCCGCGAGCGCCGCGGCCGGCACGATGCCCGTGAAAAGCCGGCCCTTCCACCGCCGAAACAGACTGGATTGCATGCTTGTTCTCCCTTCGCAGATGCGTGTGAACGCGTCCGGGGCGCAGCGCGCGGCCCGGCGCAAATGGTCGTGTGCAAGCCGATCGGAACGAACGGTTCGCGCCCCCTGCTGTCTTCACATACTCTCATCGCCGGGGCCTTTGCCACAATCACGGCCGGCGGGCTATATTAACGGGCTTGTCCCGAATTCATGCGGCACTCGAAAATGAAATCGATCAGCGTCCGCGGCGCACGCACGCACAACCTGGCCAACGTCGACGTCGAGCTGCCCCGTGACAAGCTGATCGTGTTCACGGGGCTGTCGGGTTCGGGCAAGTCATCGCTGGCCTTCGACACCATCTATGCGGAAGGCCAGCGGCGCTATGTCGAGTCGCTTTCGGCCTACGCACGGCAGTTCCTGTCGATGATGGAAAAGCCCGATATCGACCATATCGAGGGCCTGTCGCCGGCGATCTCCATC
>NZ_JBJNIO010000074.1:0-360 GCF_056324145.1 Wenzhouxiangella sp. YN1 | reverse complement strand
AGAGCCGGGATCTCCCGTCCGAAGCCACCAATAGCAAAAAGACCACGGATCAACTCCGGGGATACAGGTGCTGGCGGCGAGGCACGCCGCCCACCCCGAATTCCCGACCACAGAGCCGGGATCTCCCACCCGAAGGCACCGCCGCCGAAAAGACCCCGGATCAAGTCCGGGGATACGGGTGCTGGCAGCGCAGCGCCAAGTCACCCCGAATTCCCGGCCGCAGAGCCGGGATCTCCCACCCGAAGGCACCTCCGCCGAAAGGACCCCGGATCAACTCCGGGGTTACAGAGTGCACTCGCAGCGCCGCATACCGCGCATTCGGGGCTACATCACCCGCGCCCGTTTCTGTCATACTCCCCC
>NZ_JBJNIO010000073.1:0-409 GCF_056324145.1 Wenzhouxiangella sp. YN1 | reverse complement strand
ACGCTCTCCCGACACGCCGCTCTGCCGATCTGCCTTCGCCGAGCAGATCCCGGGTCTGGGCTTCGCGTGGCCGGGAATTCGGGAGTGGCGAGGTTGGCCGGGATTTCGGGAGTGACGGGGTTGGCCGGGAATTCGGGAGTGACGGGGGTGGCCGGGAAATCGGGGGTAGTGCCCGCTGCCCAGCTCCCGTCTCGACGGACCTGATCCGGAGTCTTGTTGCTACTGGCGCCTTCGCCGAGCAGATCCCGGCTCTGAGCTTCTCTTGGCCGGGAATTCGGGAGTGGCAGGGCTGGCCGGGATTTCGGGCGTGACGGGGCTGGCCGGGACTGCGGGGGTCGTGCCAGATCGGCAGAGCGGCGTGGAGCGCACGTGTGGGGGGGGACGCTTGAAGATCTCGGGGGGGGCGGGC
>NZ_JBJNIO010000072.1:0-385 GCF_056324145.1 Wenzhouxiangella sp. YN1 | reverse complement strand
GCTGTTCCCCCGACAGCCGCTCGATGTCACTGCTCATGTCCCACAACACTTCCAATGGCGCCCGTTATCCCTTTTGCTTTCGCGACGTTCCGTCGAAATCTCCGCTTATTGAGGAGGGAGTTTCTCCCGTCGAGCCTGATCGAGGTATCCATTGACCGATGATTACCATCAGCACCGGGCTGCCTCTACAGTGAACAATGCTTCGGACATTGAGGCTTCTCCCCTGGTCGGAATGACGTCTCTGTGGCTGTCAAAGTCAGAGAGGTTTGCCGGTAACGACTGCTGCAGCGGTGTTTTAGATTGTGTCGTCGCGGTAGTTGGCGCCGTAGTGGCCGGTCTGTCGACCGGGTTGCATCTGTCCTAACACGGTAACGACACACTGTTG
>NZ_JBJNIO010000071.1:0-708 GCF_056324145.1 Wenzhouxiangella sp. YN1 | reverse complement strand
CCCGGTCAACGCCGCCGACAATAGCAGATCGTGACAAGCATCACAAAACAAGCCATGCGCAGAGCCGGGACCTTGCACTCGAAGGTGCCGGTAGCGGGAAGACCCCGGATCGAGTCCGGGGATACGGGTGCTGGCAGCACCGCGCCAACCCACCCCCCAAATCCCCGCCACAGACCCGGGCACTCCCAACCGGAGGCGCCAGCCGCGAGACGACCCAGGATCGAGTCCGGGGATCCGGGTGCTGGCGGCACGGCGCACACCCACCCACGAAAAACCCGCCACCACCCCCGGCACACCCAACCCGAGGGCCCACCAGCGGCGAGACCCCGGATCGAGTGCGGGGATACGGGTGCTGGCAGCACAGCGCCAAGCCCCCCCCGAAATCCCGGCCACAGAGCCGGGACCTCCCATCCGAAGGCGCCAGCAGCGAGAAGACCCCGGATCGAGTCCGGGGATACGGGTGCTGGCGGCAAGGCCCTCACACACCCTCCGAAATCCCGGCCACAGCGCCGGGACCTCCCATCCGAAGACTCCAGCATCGGGAAGACCCCGGATCGGAGTCCGGGGTTACGTGCGCTGGTGGCGACGCATTCAGCCCAACTCGTAATCCCGGCCAAGCGAAGCGCAGAGCCGGGATCTCCCAACTCAGACCGATCTTCGGACTGCAAAGGCCCCGGGTTATGTTCCGGGGAGCAATTTCGGATAAAA
>NZ_JBJNIO010000070.1:0-11442 GCF_056324145.1 Wenzhouxiangella sp. YN1 | reverse complement strand
AAGCCTCAAAAATGCCAAATCCTGGCGAATCAATGCCATCCAGACCCACCATCGAGCCGAACCTGCAAGCTGGGTGACCAAAATCCATCAAAGCCGGCTTGACTCAGCGTGAAAGAGGCAGTCTGATGAATAAGCTGGGGTGATAGAAGTGTTGCCCATTTGCGGAAGCTCGGACGATTACTTCGTTGGTCTCAATGGCGCCAAAGACGGCCCACACGATCTGGCTGTACTCCTTGTCAGTTGTTGTGAAAAACTCCAAAGCCTTTCCAGACTCAACAATGCCATGCAGTCGGTTGTGTTCAGTTTCCACTGGAGCTCCAATCGAGGTTTCGAAAATGGGTTCCAGGAAAGCTTTACATGGTGTAGCCAACTCGCAAGGCCGTCGACCGTCGATCGCCAATCCTTCATCTTCTTCTTGTTACCTACCTCATTCGCAGGTACGGGAATAGCTGGCAGGTTTAGCTTGGTCCCATCTATCGAGCGTGTTTTTCGAGCAGGTCTTGGAGTGTGGCCATTTCAAATGCAACATCCCAACACCAGATCCCGAAGCCGCCCTTTTGATTCACTGCTTCAACCCAGGCATCAAGCGCCTGGCGCTTCTGTTTGTTCTGGGGTGAGTCCTGGCCCTTGATCTCGAGGATGAGGGTCTTGCCATTTCGTAGGCGGATGAGGAAGTCGGGGACATACCGGCGGCGGGCGCCGTTCCAGAGGTAGTGGATGTGGAAACCCAGCCGCTCGTTCTTGGCATAGGCTTCCACCAGATCGCTGGTCTCGAGGAGATTGGCCGTATGTGCCTCCCAGGCTCCGTCAGCCACGCAATGGCTGATCTGGGACTTCACTGCGGGTTGGCAGGTCTTGGTCGTGTACCAGGTGGGCATGTGGCGTGTTGAACCCATCGGGTTTTCCTCGTCGAATACGGGTTCGACTCTTTCGCTGTTGTGCTCGTATATGTGGCGCTGCAGGTGCTGGACTATTCGGTCGATATTCAGACTCAGCAGTATTCGGCGACGCAGGGGCTCATTGTGAAAATCCGAGGGGATTCGCAGTCGGTCAGAGGCAATGAACTCCTCGACCAGGCGAACAAGCTGGGTGATCAGGTAGGTGGGCTCGCCCGTAAACTGCCCCCTGAGTTCGTCGAATGCCTTTCTCGCCGCACGGAACGTCAGCCTTTGCAGTCGGAACGACTCAGGAATCGCCTCCAGATCGATCTTTTCGACTTGTTGCATATTGGTCCCGGCGCCCAAGGCGGGCGCCAGTTCCGCGGCAATGGGCGTGCGGGCTGGGTCGAGTTCGAGAGTTTCTACTTCATCCCAGCGGATCTCGAGGATTGGCCGCACGACGGTGTCGACCCGAATGACGTTGGGCCAGCGAATCTCCAGGGCATTTCGCTCCGGGAGTGACTGAATCTGCTTGCTGGGCTTGGGTGGCTCCGGCGGCTCACCACTGTCGCCGACATCCTGGAAAATCGACAGGGGCACGCCGAAGACATTCACATACTCCGGCTTGAACAGCCCGTTCTCATCCAGATCGTGGCTGACACGACGCAACCCGCGACCGATAACCTGTTCGCAAAGAAGCTGACTGGTGAAGGCGCGCAGTCCCATGATGTGTGTGACGTTCTTGGCGTCCCAGCCTTCCGACAGCATGGCGACCGAGATCACCTTCTGCAGGCCTTCTCCGGCCGTACCCCTTTTGCCGACATTGTCGACTACCTCCCGTAACAGCTCTTCCTTCTTCAGTAGCAGCAGCTCCGCCTTGCGATCCGGCGGCAGGTCGACGCTTTCGACGATGGCCTTCAGGTGGGCCTCGTAGTCCTTGTCCGAGGTACTGGATTCACCAATTTCAGCTTTTTCAAGCACCTTGGAGTCGACACGGAGCAGCCTCTCCTTCTCGTGCAGCTCCGGCCAGTGGGCGTCCCCGCTGACAAAGTAGTGTTCGACTCGGCGTGCTGTCTCGATCCGGTTGCAGACCGTCAGCATGGCCGGCGGCGAGCGATGGCCGCTTTCCAGCCACTGTCGGCGGCTTTCTCGCCAGTCGGCTCCCAATAGGGTGTAGGCCTGCTGCACCAGGTCTGGAAGGGCTTCGTGGGGCTGGGCACGGCGATTGAGATCTTCGTGGACTTCCGGGTCGCGGTAGAGATGATAGAGCTTGGGGCGCAGCGTCTTTGTATCGGGCACCACGCCGTCGCGCACCACTACTCTGGGTGTCTTCACCAGGCCAGCCTCGATGGCATCGTTGAGGCCGAAATCCGATACGATCCACTCGAACAGCCCTTCCTCCGTTGTCGTTTTGCCGGTGGGAGCGAATGGGGTGGCTGAAAGGTCGAAGCAGCGCTGTATACGTCGGGTCTTGTGGAGACGGTCTAGCCCCTCGATCCAGCGTGTGGCCTCATCGAGATCAATGCCACGCTCGGCAGCCTGCTTCTTGCTGATCTTCACATCGGCCGGCTTGCGGTAGGCATGGTGGGCCTCATCGTTGATCACCACCAGATCCTTGTAGCCAGCCAGCTTGCCCAGCACCCGGCGGGCAAATGCCTCGTCACTCTCCGCACCTTTCTTGACGACTGAGCGAACCGGCTCCTTCATCGGCATCAGGCTGTGCCAGTTCTCCACCAGCACCTCAGCCTGGTTCAGCTTCTGGCGCATGGCCTCCGACGGACACAGGCTGAATTCGTCGTAGACGTTGTTCACGTCTCCGGGGTAGAGCACCTGCAAGCGCCCCTTCACGGTAAGACCGGGCGCGACAACGAAAATGGCTCGGGAAAAATCGCGATTGCGGCGTGGATAGGTCAATGCATTGAGCACCTGCCAGGTGATGATCATTGCCATCACCACCGTCTTCCCCGTGCCCGTGGCCATCTTGTTGCACAACCGCTCCCAGAGGCCGCCGTCTCCGGGGATGTAAATGCCCTGCTTGTAGTCCGGCGCCGCTTCGATCCACCAGATCAGGGTTTCGATCGCCTCGAGCTGGCAGAAGTAGAAGGCATAGGGGCGGGTTTCGGCGTCGTGCCAGTGCTCCAGAAGACGCCGGGTCACCGAAGTGATGCCGGGATAGTCCGCCTCGCGCCAGGTATCGACCCGCTCGCGGATCCGGTTGACTAGATTAAGTTTTTCAGTACGCCGGGTGTTGTTGCGGGTATCGAAGATTTCGTAAGCTGCCGGCCGGCGGCCATCGATGATCTGAAGCTGGCCGTCGACTTCCTGCCAGTGCTGGTCAGGCACCAGATCGGCACGGTTGATGATCAGGGACTTCGGTGCAGTCACTCGCAGGGGCTCGAATATAAGCCAATCTCGGGCGGGTTGATCCTGGCGCGCTGGCAAGTGGCAAACACGTATTCGCGCCAGAAGGGCCAGATATTGTGCTTGGCGTTGTGTTCAGCGAAAAGCTTGATCGCTTCCTCTGACAGATTCCCATCTACAAACTGGTATTGCGCGACAAACTCTGCTTCGATGGTGTAGTAGATGTGGCCCACTTTGCCCGATTGCTCGTCTGCGGGCTTACTTAGTCGCACGCCAAATGTGTAGAGGACTTGCAGCCAGTCTCGCTTGCCGAAATGTGTTTTGTTGTAATGCCAGGCTTCCCTCATCTGTTGCTCGACCTCGATCGCATTGCGGGGTAGCGGACGTTCTTGCTTGAACGTCGATCCGTAGAGTGCGACATCTTTGATCTCAAGCGAACGGGCAGCCTGGCTCAAGCGGTCTCGATCCTCCTGGCTGATCATGCCTGCTCTCGATTCGTATGCCAGTCGGTTTCAGACCCTTTTTTGTATTGGTCTCTCGCCGATGCCGGTTGCCTGAGCGGCACGACATTGGTGCGATGGCGAGACTTGCGCACGGTGGCATCGGCCGACGTCGGAACCTGCCCCGACCACTGCTTCAAGAGTTGGAAATTAGCCGCACTGGCTTCGGCCAAGCGCATCAGGCGGTCCATGGCCTTACTCTGGATCACCTCTCCGCGCTCATACTTTGAAAACGCATTTTGACCGCCGCCAAAGACTACGGCGGCCTCATGCTGAGTCAGTCCGAGCCGGTCACGCAGTTGCTCGATCTCTGCACCGACCAGCAAACCATCGGCCTCCCGGCGGGCGTCTTGAAAACGTCGGTGATTGCGGCGGGCCTGGTCGGGGAATACCGGGTCGGCGCCACATTGGGGGCACTGCCAGCATTCCAGGTCCGCGACGTCAAGCACTTTCCCGCTGTGGGTGATCTCACCCGTGTACGTGATGGGCTCCAGGCGGCCTTCATCACAGATCGGGCATATCGGAGTGTGGTCATTCATAGCGTCAGCGATCTCGATGAATTGAATCCAGAATCACGATGATGACATCGCGATTCAAATGCAGCTTGAGGTAGAGCGGGTCCAGATGGCCAGCATTCGACCGCCAGCGCAGCCGATACTCGTCCATCCAGAAACGACGATTGGAATACTTGACTGACTGGCGGAAATCCTCGGGCTCGAGGCTGGCGATGCATTCAGACACCTCCTCCGGACTGTAGCCAAGATTCTGGCAATCCAGCTCAACTCTCCGGGTGGCATAGACGACGCTACCGGAGTTCGCCAGCTCGCGAATCCGGTCCAGTGAATACTCGGGTCGGTCTTTTGTCTCGTCTCCCGGATTAACCATTATGGTTACTTTTGATGAAATTTCAAGCCAGCGGCAAGATTTTCAGCGACTCGATGCCCCGGTCGTCGACGATCTTGACCGCCACCTTGCGGTTCTCGCCCGGCTCGAAGGGCAGGCTGACGGTGCTGTGGAGCTGGTCGAGGGCGGAGTCATCCAGCTCGGCCTTGATGTTTTTCTTGAGCTTGTGCCAGCCGTCCTTCTTGCCCGCCATCGGGAAAAAGACCTGGTGCGGGTAGAGGCTGCGCTCGTCGTAGTCGGTGTCCAGTGACCAGGCAGCGATGTTCTTCTTGCCGCCGGATTTCAGCTCGCCGGATTTGGGGTCGAAATAGTCGAACCCGTGCACCTCGACCTCCCAGCGGCCGTCCTTGCGCTGCCGGAGTTCCACATCGGGCTGCCCCATCAGCCAGAAACTCTGGTTGCTAGCCCGGGCCTTTTTCAGATCCTCCGTGAGCAGGTCGGTGTTCATCTGCGCCTTGAGCGCCGTGATGCCTTTGGTGGCGTCGATATCCTTGGCCGCCTCCGGGTCGAAGGTGAACGCGCAGAACACGATCATTTTCGGCCGCGGGAACAGCTCTCCGGCCTCACGGATGGCCATTTCCACCTGGCGCTGTTCCAGCGCCGCATGCTCCGGGCCAAAGCTCACCACGACTCGCTCGCCGGTATCCAGGTGACCCGAGCAGTGCAGGTGTCGGGTATCCGGCAGGGTTTCCAGTTCCGCGAATTTGAGCATCTGACCGCCCTTGCCGCGAATGCCGGTTTTCAGCAGCTCGTCTCGCCATGAATGCTGGCGGGCCGACTCCCCCGAGCGGGCGATGGTGGCGTCGGCCTCACGCACCTGGCCGGCAGCCATTTCCTCGGCCTCGTCCAGCGACTTGACTGAAGGAAACGGCACGGCTTCGACGGTAAACGGCCCGGTGACCCGCAGCTTGTCCTTGGCAACCTCGGCCTGGTCGTAGAGAACTTCCTGATCGGCATGGGCGGCGATAGAGTCGTCCATGCGCTTCTGCATGGCCTGCCGGGCCTGATGGAAGGCATCGAAGGGCTTGCGCGCGGCTTCCGGCCAGTCCTCGGGGAAATCGAACGGCACTTCCCATTCCAGCAGGGCGCCGGCCGGAGCCGACTCGCCTGAGGGCAGCTCGACCGTCTTTCTCTCGGGTGCTGAAAAATCGACCTTGTCGCCCTTGCGACCGCCGTCGGTGATATTGAAGGGTGAAGGTGACTCGGCTCGCAGCGCTTGATTGAGACTGGCCAACGCCTGCACGATGGCCGGATGCATTTTCTCGTGAATCTCGTCGATCTCGGGATTATTGGCGATCGCCTTGAGGGTGATATGCGGCACGGTCTTGTAGCGAAAACCGCTTTTTAGCCCTTCGTGCGGATACTTCAGTTCGTAGTAGTCGTAGCTGGCAGTCGTCAGCCGCTGCTTGGCCAGGGTAACGGCAACACGAGAGGTGTCGCAGGTAATCCAGCGACGTCCCCATTTTTCAGCGACGTAAGCGGTCGTCCCAGAGCCGCAGGTTGGGTCAATGACGAGGTCACCGGGATCTGATGACATCAGCAGGCATCGTTCAACAACCTTCTCATTTGTTTGAACCACATAAATTAGGCCCGTCGCACCCATAAGATCTGTCCAGAGATTCCCCAACGCACTAGCGGGGAAGTCATCAAGGAAACGTACATATCGAATTGCAGTCTGACCGGCAACAATTCGGTCGGCCCTTGAGAGCCTCCGCAATCCATCCAGAGTAGTTTTCCAATGAGCGTTTGCGGGTAGCTCAAACTGATCACCGCAAAATCGGAAAGGCAGAGAAAGCTTCTCGCTGAAACCGCCAGAATGAAGGCTAGTTCCTTGGAAAAATCTGGCCTTCTCGATGTCTTGTTCTGTACAGATCCTAGCTTGGGCGGCGGAGAGTTTTTTGCCCGACTCAAGACGAACTGAGGAATACCCGGAGCCAGCTCCAGAACCCTGCTCCTTTGGTCTGTACAATTGCCGGTACTTAACCTTTGCAATGCTTTTAGCATACCAAACGACATAGTCGCCCAAAGTACCAATAACGTTCGTCTTAGCTTCCGGGCTGCTCACAGCCGCTGTCTTCTGAAACGTAATTATTGAACAAAAGTTGGCTCTTCACTGATTCGTGTGGGTAGCGTTCATTTCCGGACCGCTTGCGGGTAGAGATCGAGGCCACCCAGATGGAAGTAGATTGCAGCCTTGAATCGCTCCTTGTTCCGGAACCCACGGGCGTCGCGTTTGATCTTCTGGATCATGGTGTTGAAGCCCTCGGCCCGGGCGTTGGTCGCGCCGGTGACTACGGCAGTGATAATGCCCTCAAGATGCCGCTTGACCATCCGCGCGACCTTCTTGACCGGCTCGAGCCGCGAGCGGATCGCCCAGCCGTACCAGCTGATCCAGGCGCGGCGCGCCCAACCCCTGACCCGGTAGTCCCACAGACACATCGCGTGGGTCTTGATCGCCCAGGCCCGGGCAGTCTTGAGGTTGGCGGACTTGAGCGCCTTGAGGCGGCCCCAGTTCTTGTCGCTCATGTTGTCGGGGTGCTGCAGCCACAGGTAACGGCTCTTGATCAGCACCGAATCGCCTTCGGCCAGCAAGGCCTTGTGCTCGACCCGGCGAACCTGGTCGACGGCATCGCCGAGGTGCTTGGCGACATGGAACTTGTCGAAGGCGATCTTGTGCTCGGCCCCTGGAACATGGGCCAGCGTCGAATCAATGAAAGGCGCCCACATATCCATCGCGACCGTGCGCAAGCCCGCCAGCGCCTCGGCCGGCTGCGCGGCGTACCAGGCGTCCAGGGTCGCGCGCTTGCGGTCGTCGGCGACGTGCAGCACTCGATCGCCGCTGCTGATCACCGTCACGTACTGGTGCCGGCGCTGAAACGCCGTCTCGTCGATGCCGATCGCGTCCGGAAAATCCTGGTCCCGCCGCGCCAGGCCGCGTGCCACCGCGCGCTCCTGAACACCACTGACCACAGACCAGCTCAAATCGAGCCGCTCGGCCACTTCGGAAATCGTGCCGATCTTGAGCCAGTCGATCACCAGCGCCTCAAACAGTGCCGTCAGTCGGCTGTTATTCTCCGCCCAGGGCACCGGAAGCTGATGAACGCCGTGCTTCGGACATCGGACCCGCGGCACCTGGGCGATCAGCCAGGTCTTGTACTGGCAGGTATCGAGGTGGCGCCACTTGCGCTCGCGGGTGTCGTAGCCCGAACAGCCCGTCCCGCACTGCGGGCAGGCCAGATCCGAGCCGGAATGCCGAATATGGACGGTCACACCGGTGCCGGGCAGGTCGACTTCGACCTCGGAGACTTCCCAAGGCGCCTGGATGCCAAGAATCTGGCGGTAGAGCTCGCGATCATGCATAAAACTGGACTCGAAATGGGGCCAGCCGGTAGCCTATCCGAACCGGTCAGCCCACACAAAACCGGGAAGAGCCCAAAAGTTCTCAGCACCGAAAATCTCATCTAGAATTTCTCGGACATGATGAATGTTCTCATCTGAAATTTGAACAAATACGCTACCGGAGTCAGTCAAAAGGTCTCGAGCCAGAAGGAGCCTATCTCTGAGGTACGTCAAATAGGAGTGAATCCCCAGTTCCCAAGTATCCCGGAAGGCCTTGATCATCTCGGGTTCCTGAGTCAGGTCCTGGTCATTGCGATCCTTGACGTCGCGCTTGTTGGTAAATGGCTGAAAGTTCGAGCCGTACTTGATGCCGTAGGGCGGATCGATATAGATCATCTGCACCTGACCGGCCATGCCCTCTTTGTGGATCAGCGAATTCATGACCTGCAGTGAATCGCCGCTGACCAGGCGATTGGCCCAGCCGCGATCGTGCTTGTAGAAGTCAATGGCCTCACGGTACGGCAGCGGCTCCTCGAACCAGGCCTTGAACATATCGCTCTGTTGTTGGGGCTCCTGCTGTCCCATTTTCATGCGCTTGCGCACAGCCTTGAGAATCGTGGCCGGATCGATGCGCTCGTGCACGTGCAGTGAGACGAGGTCGACATCGAAGCTGGTGCGCTCGGCCTTGCCGGTCCAGTTCAGGTACGGCTCGGACATGCGCTTGAGGGTAGACAGCGCCTCGCGCATGGCCTGCTCGTCCCCGCTGGCCAATGCATCGTCGATGATTTGTTCGATGTCAGCCCGGCCGATGTCGAACTGCAGTGCGGGGTCGATATGCGGGTCATAGGCCCAGCGCGTCTTGCCCTCGTCGGGATCCGTGTCTGGATCGACCATTCCGACTTCCGGGTTGTTGGTGCGCTTGTCGGCATGGCGGTAACTCAGCACCTCGGCGTCATCACGGCCCTTCCGGCGCGCCTTCTTCTTGCCAGCCTTTTTCTTCCCTGCTTTTCTCTTACTCCCCGTCTGCGCGAGGTCCGCCAGATCCTTTGGCTGCTCCTGAGCGGCAAGCTCGAGTTTTTCTGCCTCTTCCGGCGTGGCCAGCATCACCGACCCGCCCCGTCCACCCCCGGTCGCGAGAACGCCTGACTCGACCAGGCCATCCCGAACCTCGAAGTACTCGTCATCGCTGAGATCGGGCCAGGTCTCGCGGAGCATGCCCCGGAGCTTGATATTTCCCATCGCGGTCCCGTCCGCCGGGACCGACTCCAGGATGGCCCTGGAAATCAGTTCATCGCGCGACTCGCTCATTGGTCTCCCGCTTGATTGTGACTCGCCAACCAGCCCGAATACCGTCCGGGCCCGGGCTGATTATGCCTGCCCGGCGCCGGCTGTGCCAAACCTGGCGAAACCCCGGATGTCCGCCGGATTGGGTGACCGCTCAGCACCGTCGTGGCAAATTCTGGAGTGGATTTCGAGGTATGGCTTGCTGAGGGAGATCGGCCAACCGAGCGCCGGGCCCGAAAATCCAGGATTCGGCAGTGCTTCCGGAGTAGATCGTCCCTCGGGAGATGGGTGTGCCACGTGGCACTCTTTTTGCGCGCCGGCGAGTCTCAGGAATCAGGCATTCAGGCGAGAATCGCTGGTCAATGCGGGACAAGGCGCGCTTCCGGCCACTCAGGCTGCCTGCTTGGCGCTCAGCCGTTCGAGAATCAACTCCAGATGGTGTTGCATGGACAGAAACTTGACCGTTGGAAGACCAGGGCAATGTTCCCGCGCGTGCAGCGTGCGGAAGTCCCCGATTGCGCAGGTCTCCAGGATCGGGGAAGTTCCGGCGTCGAGATCTGCAACAAGCTTTTCGAGAGCCTCACCGAATTTGCCCTCTGCATCCTCGGGGCCTTCAGCGCGATCGGAAAAATAGTGGCGCACTCGCAGCCCTCCGTCGCTCGGATCCCAGTAGGTTATGTGTATGGCGACAGCGTGGGGGCGCGCACCGGTCTCCTGGTACTTTTCTCCGGCAATGGAATAGTCGGCCCATCCAGAAGCGTTTCGGAGGTCCAGGCGGCCCGGTCCGGACATGAATTTCTCGTCCGACGGGTGTTCAGCGTTCGATCGATGTGGAAACCCACTACCTAGCAGGATTCGCTCCCCAGGCAGCGCCAAGTCCTCTTCAGGAGTGCTTTCAGGGGTGACGATCCGATGTGTGAGTCGCGCCGGGGTGCTCAAAAGCCCCGAAAGGGTTTCGCTGCAGGGGACCCCGTCTTGGATGAGAACGAATTCATCAAAGCTCTCGAGCCAGTCCCACTCAATGTCTCCCGGGCGGATTCTGCAAACAGGGAAGACTGGAGAGCCCTTCCGCAAACACTCACTAACTCGGATCCTAAGGGGCTCGGATGACTTCCGGAAGGCGCCGACAACCGGGTTGATGACAAGGCCAAGCGGGAGCTGGAACATCTGGTAGAAGTCGATCACGTGCTCGAGCTGCACTGTGTCTGCGGTTACCGGCTCGACGATTGGGACTACGGGATACCCTTGGATGAAGGGAAGCATGATTTCCAGCAGTTTGAGTTCGTAGTGCTTGCCGCGATATAGGGGCATGTAGGTCAGGCGGTCGGGGCTCACGGCCGCTCCAAGCGGTATGAAAGCCGCAACAGCTGGGATTGATCCAGTTTGCTGGACAGCGCTAGGGCTCTGAGGGAGCGGGGCAGCTGCCAGGCCCGATCATTCTCCCGAGGCGGAGGGGATTTCCGCTGGTGCAAGATATCCGACACCAGGGCCTGCCTCCTTGGGAGGTCGATCTGCTTGAATAGCTCGAGGCAGGCACGGTAGATCCGCGTATTCGGCAGGTCCGGGACGGCCCCGATTTCTTCTTTGATCAGCTGTAGGTACTCGTGCTTGCGCAGCAGGGCAAACAACCGATCCGAGCTGGTCAGGTCCGGGCTCTGCGTTGCCGGGCGAAGCTCCCGAATGCCTTGTCTCGACACCGCGAGCACCCCTACTGAGGCAGCCGACTCCTGCAAGACTCTCGGCGCATGGCCTTGCCCGGTCACGACATAAGTGCGGGTGAATACCTGCTGGTAGGTCTGGAGCTGGCCCTGGAGCCGATCCAGGCGATCGAAGCGTGACTTGATTTCGAACCCAGAGGACTCCCCGGGACGGAAAATCGCCAGGTCTGCCTTGGAGGCTCCGACCGCGAGCTCACGGTAAACAGCCCCCTGCTCTGAACTCTTGGCCATCTCCCTGCAGAAACACTCGTTCAGCAACAGGTACTCGCCTGGATAGACATCCAGGAGCACTGAATAGGCCCGCTCAAAGACATCAGAGAGCTACGATCAAATCTGGTGTATGAGCTGACTTGAAAGCGGCGGCAACCCCTGCTGAAATTAGAGATGACGAAGTCACTGATTTCAGACAAGGAGAATGCCGCCATGAGCAACGATACGACAGTTCCATTCCTGAATCCA
>NZ_JBJNIO010000069.1:0-368 GCF_056324145.1 Wenzhouxiangella sp. YN1 | reverse complement strand
GCCGGGACCTCCCATCCGAAGGCGCCAGCAGCGGGAAGACCCCGGATCGGATACCGGGATCCGGGTGCGGGCGGGAAGGCCCTCACTGAACAGCCGAAATCCCGGCGACAGCGGTTGCGCGGCCCCGGGGCTGTGGCCGCGTCTGCGGCGCGCGTGTGAGGGCCGGCCCGCCAGCACCGGCAGCCCCGCACGCGATCCGGGGTCTTCTCGCTGCTGGCGCCTTCGGATGGGAGGTCCCGGCTCTGTGGCCGGGATTTCGGAGGTTGTGTGAGGGCCTTGACCCCACAACCCGTATACCCGGACTCGATCCGGGGTCTTCTCGCATCTGGCGCCTTAGGATGGCAGGTCCCGGCGCAGTGGCCAGGATT
>NZ_JBJNIO010000068.1:0-399 GCF_056324145.1 Wenzhouxiangella sp. YN1 | reverse complement strand
GATCGAGCAGCAATGGCTCATCACCCGGACGAGCGGCGCGCAGTTCGAGAGGTTCGGACATGATCAGCGGTTTCCTGCCTTTCCCGGCAAAGGATCTTACGCGAAAAGAATCGCGATCTGGAGATCGCTCCCACCCCCAACGATGGGGCCTGAATCTGTAGGAGCGATAACCAGATAGCGATAAGCACGGGGCGGGGGCGCATGCGTCTGTAGGAGCGATCTCCCGATCGCGATAAGCACGGGGCGGGGGCGCAGGAGTCTGTAGGAGCGATCTCCAGATCGCGATAAGCACGGGGCGGTGGCGCATGAGCCTGTAGGAGCGATCTCCAGATCGCGATAAGCCCGCCAACCGGCAGTGCAATTTACGACAAAGCACCACCAATTACATCAGCTGCCAGA
>NZ_JBJNIO010000067.1:0-423 GCF_056324145.1 Wenzhouxiangella sp. YN1 | reverse complement strand
CGGGGGCGGTCCGGTACCTCGTCCGTTGCGGGTGTAACCGCAACCTATGCAGGCCGCCGACGAACCGCCCACGCACCGGGCAACGTAGGTCGGCGTTACATCGCCGACGGGCGACGTGGCGTGCCTGGCCACGCGTGGCGGAGCTAGCCGGCGCTCCCGACCCTCGGCCGTCGCCAGTGAAAACGCCCCCGACGCAGGCCGCCGGCGTACAGACCACGCAGCGGGCCCGTCTTCTGCCTGTTGTGTCCAGTCTGGTCACGTGGCCCGTCGGCGAGGTTTCGCCGAGCTACGGTGGCCGGTGCGGGGGGGGGGCTCGTCGGCGGCCTGCGTAGGTTGCGGTTACACCCGCTACGGACGAGGTACCGGAGCGCCCCGACGTCAGCCACGCGTGGTCAGGCCCGCCGCGTTGTCCGTCGGCGATGT
>NZ_JBJNIO010000066.1:0-249 GCF_056324145.1 Wenzhouxiangella sp. YN1 | reverse complement strand
ATCCCGGGCACCACGCGACCAGCCGGGCCAGAGCGAAGCCCCCGCACCGAAGGGGTCAGCCCGCACAGCAACCGAATCCTGAGTCAACCAAGCGTGGGATCTTGACCTTGACGTTAAAGAGCGCTTTTTGGTTACTTTTTTGGCTCTGGAAAAAAGTTACTCGCCATCAGCCTGCGATGCAGGCGGGCGAAACGCCTTTGACTTGTCGAAGCCCGCATGAGATTGCTCGACTTCAAAGCTGAAAGATGG
>NZ_JBJNIO010000065.1:0-477 GCF_056324145.1 Wenzhouxiangella sp. YN1 | reverse complement strand
TCGAGCAATCTCATGCGGGCTTCGACAAGTCAAAGGCGTTTCGCCCGCCTGCATCGCAGGCTGATGGCGAGTAACTTTTTTCCAGAGCCAAAAAAGTAACCAAAAAGCGCTCTTTAACGACAAGGTCAAGATCCCACGCTTGGTTGACTCAGGATTCGGTAGCTGTGCGGGCAGACCCCTTCGGTGCGGGGGCTTCGCTCTGGCCCGGCTGGTAGCGTGGTGCCCGGGATGGCTTCCGAAAGTGGCCATGGGAGGGATCCGGCGGATTGTGCTCGTGATTGCTACACCGCGCGTTGCGCGCCCCCGGCAGAACTTTGGCGCCAGCACGTGTGGAAGTAAAGCGACTCTCATGGGGGGTGGGAGCGATCTCCAGATCGCGATACAGAGCTGATCGAAGCCGAGCCTTCGTCTTGCGGGTTTCGTCCCATCCGGACTACGGCCACCAGATCCACCGACCGAGCTCTCGCGAAACCCGCT
>NZ_JBJNIO010000064.1:0-278 GCF_056324145.1 Wenzhouxiangella sp. YN1 | reverse complement strand
GGCTTCGCCGTGATCTGCCACGACCCGGACGCGCCCCTGGTGCAGAACGGCAGCTATGGCTTCGTTCACTGGGTGCTCTACAACCTGCCGGCGTCGACCACCTCGCTGGACGAAAACAGCTCGGAGGGAACCGCCGGGGTCAACGATCTGGAAAAGTCGGGCTACGGTGGCCCGATGCCGCCGGAAGGTCACGGTGTGCACCGCTATTATTTCTGGGTGCTGGCGCTGGACAAGGCCACCGATCTGCCTGCCGGGCTCTCGATGGCCGAGCTGCTCGA
>NZ_JBJNIO010000063.1:0-1984 GCF_056324145.1 Wenzhouxiangella sp. YN1 | reverse complement strand
GATGAAGGCTGTTGCCAAGATGATAAGGCGACACCTCGATGGCATCGTCGCCTGGGTGAAAACACGCCAGACCAATGGCTTCCTGGAAGCGATCAACGGACTCTTCCAAGCTGCAAAACGAAAAGCCCGAGGCTACACGCGACTGAGTACCGCCCGGACGGTGATCTTCCTGCTGGCGGGGAAGCTCGACTTCGGACGCATCAATCCGCATGTGTATGCTTAACCCACTTGGAATTCAACAGACCCAAAAATTATAACTCTATCAATGACAGCCTTTCCCCAGCTTGCCACCTTTCCTAATAGACCGCCCTTTTCAATGAGTTCAAAGAATAACTCAACAAAAAAGTCGATTGCAGAACCAACAAACCCGCCATTCTTTCCTCCATCAATCATGTACTTCCCGGCTCCAGTTTCTGGATCGGTCAAGACATATCCGCTACCTCGCCATCCAGGCACAGTAATCGGCGCTTCGTGCACGATCGCCTCATAGCCAAACTGGCTCACAGATCGTCGAATATCCTGGCGTGACTCACTGCTGATCGCAATCTCGCCCAACGCTTCGTCCAGGTTGTCCTGAGTGATGTGAAACACTCGCTGCCCCTTTTCCTGCGCCTTGGTGATCGCAGCCACTGCACTCATACCTTCGGCCTGCTCGTCTTCGGTACTAAACTGCTGCTCAGGAACCAGGCTTTCCAGAATACTCTTGAGCATTCCCAGCGGCTGGGCCACCTGAAGCCGCTTGCTGGCGCTGCCGTTGTGGGTGGTCAGCTGGCTTGGGACCGAGTCGAGGTCCATATTTACCCCGCCAGCATCGAGCGCCATGGGCATACCGTAGACGTATCTGACCCAGGGCTGGTGCCCGTAGGTGCCCACGCTCAGGCCGGTGCGGTACTCGGCGTTCATCTGGGCGGCCATCAGTCCGCCCAGGCCCTCGAGCTGGGCCTGGTAGCCCAGCACGCCGGCGTAGAACAGATCGCCCATCAGGCGTTCGCGGTCGATTTCTTCGTAGCGTTCTTCGATTTCATTTTCTAGAATTTCCCGTGCTGCCTCGGCGCGTGCCTGGGTGGCTTCCAGCGCGTAGGTGGACACGCTGCCGGCGTTGGCCATGATGGCCACGTAGCTGCCCTTGGGGACCGGCGTTTTGTATGGCACGGCCCACTTGCGATTACCAACCACCTGGTGGACCTCGAAGGCCAGCATGGTTTCCAGGGAAAACGCATCAACGCTGGACGGGCCAGTCAGAACAATTTCGCCATCAAGCTTGATTTCCGGCGTCAGGCTGATCGAGTGGCCCGGCAGGGTTTTCGGCAGCTGGCCCAGGTCGGTAATCTCGCCTTCGGGCAGCATTGCCAGCAACGCCTGCTCGTCAGCCTCGGTGGTGGGCCGATAGGACAGCGTCAGGCGATGGTTATTAACGCTTGCCCAGGGCAGCACCACCCCGCCCTGTGGCTGACCGGTCAGATAATCCACATCGAAAGTCACCCGCAGACTGTTGCGCAGACTGTCAGGCAGACTGGGCCAGGCCGCCCCACGCAGCATGATCCGGTTGTCGGGGCCCTGTGTGTCAACATCCCTCCCAACAGTACCTGATCGGTTTTATCTGTAACATTCAGGGCGCTTACGGAGTGAAGAAATGTCTGATTCCAACGAAGTTATCACCGACCCGCGCCTCGAGAAGCGAACTCGCCGCCGCTTCAGCGTAGCCGAGAAGAAGCGGCTGCTGGCCGAAGCCGAGGCCTTGCCGCATGGCGAGAAGGGTGCCTGGCTACGCCGCCAAGGGCTGTATGCCGGCCAGCTATCGACCTGGCGCAAGGATCTGGCCGAGCACGGCGAAGCCGGTGTAGCTGCGCGACAGCCGGGCCGCAAGCCCGCCGATCCCCGGGACAAGGAGCTCGAGCGCCTGAAGAAGGCCAATGCCAAGCTGGAGAAGCGCGCCTACGTGGCCGAGCAACTGGTCGATCTCCAAAAAAAAGTCTTGCACCTG
>NZ_JBJNIO010000062.1:0-276 GCF_056324145.1 Wenzhouxiangella sp. YN1 | reverse complement strand
CGGCGTCGGGTACGCTTCTCAAGGCGCGGGTCGGTGACAACTTCGTTGGAATCAGACATCTCTTCGCTCCGTAAGCGCCCTGAATGTTACAGATAAAACCGATCAGGTACTGTTGGGAGGGATGTTGACACACAGGGCCGCGGGTGACCGTCGGCAGCTTCGTTATGTCCCAGGTGTAGACCTGGTCGGGAGCCGTCGCTTTCAGTTGCGGCTTGACGTGGTGTTGGGCCGGGCGCTGGTTGCGGCGCTCGCGCGTTTCCTGTCGCCGGCGCAGCA
>NZ_JBJNIO010000061.1:0-454 GCF_056324145.1 Wenzhouxiangella sp. YN1 | reverse complement strand
TCGTGTTGGTGCGCAACGGCCAGGGCGTCGTCCAGCCGGGCCTCGGCCAGATCGAGCCGGGGGGCGCGGGGGGGGGCCCCCCCCACCGCGGCCGCGGCCGCCCGAGAGAAACAGGGGGCCCGCCGGCGCGCGGGCACCACGCGCCCCCGCCCCCCCGGCGCGCCCGCCCCGCGGGCGGGGGGGGGTGGGCCGTGCGCGCCGGGGGCGGGGCCCCGTGGCCGGCGCGGGGGGGCCCCGCCGATCTGTGGGGTGGCCCCCGGCGTGGTGCGCGGGCCCGCCCCCCGCGCGCCCCGGCCCCGACGTTTTGTGGGGCGGCGGCCGCCGCGCGGCGGGTGTTCCCCCCCCGCCCCCCCCGGCTCGATCTGGCCGAGGCCCGGCTGGACGACGCCCTGGCCGTTGCGCACCAACACGACAGCACGGCAGACTGGCTGAACCTGAAAACCATTCAGGGCAG
>NZ_JBJNIO010000060.1:0-10072 GCF_056324145.1 Wenzhouxiangella sp. YN1 | reverse complement strand
CGGCTGCTCTGCCTTCTCCGGGTTCAGCCAGACGGTTCCGACCGGTGACCAGTTCCGAGTATCTCCGCTCCAGCGCTGTGGGTGCTGGTCTCGTGCCGCCTGGTAGACGGCGTGCCGCTTGGCCAGGATCTCGATGTCCTGCCCGGTGTGACGCTGGTTCGGCGTGACGTAGTTGATGCCGCGATGCTTGTGCTGGTGGTTGTACCAGTCGACGAAGTCACAGACCCACTCGCGCGCGGCCTTGAGCGAGGCGAAGCCGGTCCTCGGGAAGTGCGGCACGTATTTGCAGGTTCTGAACAGCGATTCGACGAAGGCATTGTCGTCGCTGACCCGCGGTCGGCTGAACGAGGCGGTGATCCCGAGCTTGCCGAGCATGACCTGCACCGTCTGGCCCTTGATCGGGCTGCCGTTGTCGCCGTGAAGGACCAGCGGATTTCCGATGCAGCCTTCCTTCCAGACGCTGCGCTGGACCAGATCGCTGGAGTGCACGGCACTCTCGTTCTCGTGCACCTCCCAGCCCACGATCTTGCGGCTGAACAGATCCATGATCAGGTACAGGAAGAAGAAGCGGCCGCGGATATCGCCCGGCAACCAGGTGATGTCCCAACACCACACGGTGTTGGGCGCATCAGCGCGGTGAGTCGCTGGCGGTCGGGCCGCTGCAGGGTTGCGAGCACGTCCACGATGGTGCTGCTGGTCCTCGTCATTGAGCACGCGGTAGAAGCTCGACTCCGAAGCCAGGTAGCGGCCCTCGTCAGCCAACTTCGGCACGATCTGGCCGGGCGGCATGGAAGCGTGCTCGGGCTCGTTGCAGATCCTTACAATCTCTTGCCGCTCTTCGGGCTTGAGCGCGTGAGATGGCAACGGGCGTGCCGCCTCCGGCCGTCTGTCGGCGCGCACAGCGCCATCTGCCGTCCAGCGCTGGTATGTGCGGGCCGTGATGCCCAACACCCTGCAGGCGGGCCTGAGACGAGCGCCAGCGGTTCTGGCCTCGTCGATCAGCTCAACAGCTTTATGGCGATCCGGGGTGCTGATCATTCGTCCTCTCCGTCCCCCCAGATCGCCCGGGCTTTTTTTGACAAGGTGAGCAAGGCAGCGGTCTCGGCCAGGGCCTTTTCCTTGCGCGCCAGCTCGCGCTCGAGTTCGCGTGTCCGGCGTCGCTGCTCGCGGTCGGCCTTGATCTGCTGGGCGCCGCGCTCCTCGGCCCAGTCGTTGGCCTGTTCGCAGGCCCGGCGCCAGGCCGCCAGCTGCTCCGGATACAGACCGCGCTTGCGGCAGTACTCCGAGCGCTCGGACTCATTCATCGGCGCGGTCTCGATCACGGCGGCGAACTTGTCCCGGGCGCTCCAGCCCTGGGCGTCAGACCCGGCGTCGGGGTACAGCTCACCACGGTCCCGAGCCTGCTTGCGCCAGTTGTACAGGGTGGCTTCCGACACACCTTCTTCGGCGGCCACTTCCCGGACTGATCGGTTGTGGGGTGGGCAAAGCTTGGCCAGCACGGCCCGTTTCCGTTCTTCTGAATATTTCACTGTCAGCTCCTGTCCGCCCCCTCTTAGAGACCATTTTAGAGGAGGCGACAACTATCCTGACAGAGGGGGATATCACGCCTTCGCTGGAACTATTTTCAGATATGACTGACTCAGTGACCCGAACACCATACGCGGGCTGGGAATAGATCGCCGCGCCTTTGCCTCCGGCGGAGTTGAGCGAAAAATTAGATTCTTCTATGTCGATCGAGGACAACTGCGCAAAGATTGCTGCACCATCACCACCTGATACGTTGTTCTCTAACGTCACATTGACTAGAGCTAGAGGGCAAGACGATAGTCGTATTGCAGCACCGTCTCCAGCATTTCGTCCTTCTATAAGCGCAACGTCGCGTAGGTTGAACAGACTCGCATCACTACAGAGAAAAATAAGCGTTTCGTTGGCCCCGGAAATTGCAGTGCCGCTGCCTTCACCATCTATCGTTACGCTCTTTTGGACTTCTATTGGACTGCCTTGAACTACGACGCCGGAGCCGGAAACGGATGCCGAGAAATGTATTGTGTCATTGACCCCGTAAGGATCTCCTGTAGCGGTACAACCGTTAGCTGCACTTGAATCGTTAATCGACATCACGGCGCTTCTTAAACTGCACCCAGTTTCCGCTTCATCAGAAATGTCGACCTCAATGACAGCTGCGTTAGCAGACGATGTATAAAATCCGTACGTGAACAACCCAAGCACAAATAGTGCTAAGCTGCATCTTTGCGTTGTTTTTCTACAAACTGCGGACATTAATCTTCCTAATTAGCTTGGTGCCATGATCAGTTTTATTAATTACGTAGACCCTAAAGATAAACATCAAACTTTACCAGGCCTAATAAGACGCTAGGCGTGTGCTGGAGACAGCAAGATTTTACGGTGCGTTAAACGTCGCCGACGCTTCCTTTTTGGGCCGCATTCTCCGCAGACAGCGTAAAGCTTTAAAAATCACGTTTGGTAGCCATCTCGACTTCGCGGAGAAGCTCATCCTCCACTTTGAGCCGAATGATACCAACTGAACCGCTCCGGGTTTTGAGGAGGCTCCAGTATCTGAGAGAATGGAGCCTCCTCAAAACCCGGGGCGATTCAAGAACGTAGTTGAGCGGCTCGTTAGGAAAGCTCACGATCAACGAATCGAAATGTTGTATAGAGAAAATCTCTCAACTTTTCTCTAGACAAATGAGAATAAGTTACATGCTGCCCTTGATGTTCAGGCTTAATTTCTACGCCAGACCAGGATACCGGGAGCTGGGAAAGATCTTGCTTATTGAAATCGAAGGTCATCTGATGAGACCAGCAATTGCGTAATATTCGCCAGAATGAGTACCAAGACTGACTTCGGAGTTTCTCAACCTGACGAGAGATCGCGCAATAGTGCTTCGTTGCTTCGAAGAGAGTTTTCAATGCGTCACGGTGCGCGGAGTCGTACGTTTCATAGACCGCATTCTTAAGTTCGTTCGGCTGGCGAAGGAACGCCCCCGCATTCGGAAAGTCTTTCCAGGATTTAGGCATTTGGTTATGGATAGTGTCGAAATAGTCGGGCGTATCAGACCACGACATCAACATCATTGTTACATACGCTAGCTGGATCTGATTCAGCTTTGTGCGGTAAACACCAAGTAAATACCTCTTAGACATTTCCCGACGTTTTAGCTAAGCGGCGCGCGTAAGCGCGTTCGATGAAAGCGTGATAAGGCCAGAGCAAACTTGGAAGACTTGCTATTCATGGCCGTCTCTGGATTGTGCTCTTATGCTCCTTTGCCCATGCAGATATAACTTTCGCGCAGTTTAGCATATGACCCGGACTGTAATGCTTGACCAAGTCACCATATCGGATGCTATTTGGATACTTAGATGCACCTTCTCGCTCAGCATCAAGTAGTCTGCCAATAGTAGCTGCTTGTGCTTCGGGGACTGGCGAGATGCTCAGAAGCTTGGCCGCGGAAATAATCCTGCCCGTCTTGGGTTCGCGAATCTCACAGTGGCAGATATCGGTTAGAAGTTCGTTCAAATTGTGCGATCGGCCTCTCAATTCCGCTGGCGTGAAGCCAGCCGTCTCCAACACTGCCTTCAACGCAATCTCACAGGACAACAGACTCAAATACAACACTGCCCTTCCTGCCTCATCTCCACGGGTTGACTTTGTGACGAATGAGTCCGCCGCTTCGATGAGTCTCTCCGCAAATTCAAAGCTATACTCCATAAATATCACTCAGGAATAAACAACATCAATCCTAATCCGCACCGCCGCATTCCCTACCTAGATTTACCCACCGCCGCATTACTCGGCGTGGGTTTGAAGGCATGGCTAACTTGAATGTGCCATTTCAACACCCTACCGCATTTGAAGTAGAGCGCCGTGATAACTAAAATAGAGGATGAATCCAGAAATCGGAATTGCCGCCATAACAATCCATCTGGGCCATCGTTTGCTCTTTATTCGCACTGGAATTGCGTAAATAAATGGAAGTGCAAGACTTAATAGAGCAAGGCCAAAAACCTCACCGAGCAAATTGGAAAAGGGACCTTGTTTAAACTCCGTTGATCGGGGGGCAATTGCAATCCAAATAATGAACAATCCAATATAAAACAATAAGAGTTGCCAAGGATAACTTAATCTCTTTTTCTCCATGTAGACCTCGATCAAAGAATGAGAGCACTCACCAAAATGGACTCTGCTGCACACTCAATAATTAAATGTTTATTTGTCATATCCTATGCAATTCTAATGCCGCTAGAAAACGATACCTATGTGTAGCAATTACGATAGCCTAAATTTACTCAGGATAAGGCCTTTCTATTGTCTGCACAGTACGCCTGCATGTTTCAATAGAACATAGACAAACCCCCATGAATTAACGTTTCAAACTTTGGCGCAGATTTGCTGCGCCCGAGCGCCTTGGCTTGTTAGCGCAGTTTATACTTGTCAGGCATATTGGTGGAATATCGATTACGCAAAAAGGAGCGGCATACCCAAGTATTCTAGATAGATTCATTGTTTCCCTTAACTTTCTGTACTACTGGGTTCTCTAAAGAGTTAGCCTCGATCAGATTTGATAAATTCCTCACATCTTGATTGAGTTTACCTACACGTTTTCCTACACTATCTATGGAATCCACGATCTTCAATAAATAAGGCTTATTTATAAGTCCCGGCAGATCAGCGTACGGCTTAACATCCAATAGATAGTCTTCACATTTTGCATTCGATCCATTCAGGCTAGTCCACTCCAAGCGCACACTAAAAGGCGGCATGGGCTTTTTGGAGTCTGAATTTTTTGGCTTGAAGAGTTGAAATCCGATGGCAAACAATATGGAAATTTTCTCTCCTTGCGGAATTAAAGTTAAAGGGCCTCTCTTTTTAGTGCAGTCCAGGATTAAGTTATAGCGGGCGAAATTCTCCGACTCTCCGAGGAATTGAAAGTAAACATTTCTTGCGGGGCCTGTACCTACATTGGCGATTGAAATATTCAAACCACCTGTTCCATCTGGATGCGGCTCAAAGTACGCAACTAAGTTCGGCTCCGAGCCCGCCTTCCGCAGCAACCGATTTTCACGCCATAAAAATATGGTAAGAACAGCTATTACAACCGTAGAGAAACCGCTGAGAATCGTAGCTATCTCGTTTAGGCCCACTACTGCTTCCTCTCGTATCGGTGCCTGTTGATTTAAGCGCTAACGATTAGCTAAGCGGCGCGTGCTAAAGCCGCCGACGAAGGCCCGATAGGGCCAGAACGTACCTGAGCAACCTGTTATGCGTTCTAGCGTCCGTTCGGGCAGTCAAATGCATTCCCAGCCATGCCAATCTTCCCGCCGCCCACGTAGGACGTATCTTGTGCGGTCTGTTGGATGTGGACATAGTTTGCGCCCATAGCATGAGCCTGGTTCTTCATGTCATTTCTAGAGCCCTCGACAAGAGCCTTTGTGGAGGTAATGTCATCGGTCCACCAGTTCCCCTGGCCACCATGAACTTCGCCAATGAACTCGCAGTCATCAGACGGAGCAGAATTGCTGAGCATCACTCGCTCCGCTCCGGGATCGAGACTCTTCGCAGCGCACCCAGCGAGAGCGACTACCATCGAAGCAATTAGGATCTGTTTCATCTGAGATTTCCTCCCTCTACAAGTTCAAGTGTGGTTCTTAAATCGCTTGTTCAGCCATGGTTACATAACTAAAAACTGGGATTGAGAAGCGGAGTTTAGCGACAGAAATGGCGATTCCGCTGTTTAGTTTGTGAACTTTTTCATCCTGAGCACAAGGCTTTGAGATTGCGGCATTCCTAGATTGATTGCTGTGTTTCTATGGGGCGGATAGTGCATATAATTCCGTAACACCGCCGGAGATGGCGCCAACCCGCTTCCTCCGTGCCCAGTGAGCAATATGCCACGGACCTTTCCTTCGGGGCAACCATGGCGGAAGAACGTCAGAAACCGGGCCAAGAGCAGGCAATTATTAACACCCACGCTCGAAGACTTACAGTTCGCAGGCCCCTGGAAAAGCCTCGAACATCCGGTCTGTCAAGGCGCGCGCGACAAATCGATCCGCTTCGTCCAGATTCTGAAACATTTCCGGCTGGACCTCGATGAGGCCGAATATCCAGTTCTTGAGCACTGCGTGCACGGTTGATCCGTCGCTGTTCAGGACTCGTCTAAGGACACGAGGCTCCGCGTGTAGTTGGCCCTGCTGCACGATATGGCTTGCGAGATGGTCGGAGATTCGCAGTCTATCGACAAGGCCCATGGCTTGTTCCGTGATGTACTCCATCTTGGGTTCTCGGTGCGGATAGATCTCCACCATCGGCCACGATTGTCGATAGGCAAGGCCCAGCAGGCCTCGTGCTCCAACTTCAGTCACTCTCGATTCCCTCCCCCCTGCAGCAGTTCTGCGGGCGGATTCTCCCGATCGGATGCATTGGCGCTCACGGGTCGCTTTCGTGGATTTTTAGCCAAGGATCGGGAGAGTCCAGGCATGCGCTTGCGGCACAAGCAGGAGCCCCACCCAGTTGGCTGTTTTCCAACCGGGGCGCTGCCACTTGACAGAGAGGGGGCTTCTTGGCAATGTTGTCATCAGCCAGGCGGGAGCTGCGTAAATCTCGCCCACGCGATAGGGTCCACCACGAAAAGACGGGCCTGAGGCGCACAGGGTAGCTGTACCCGGAAATGGCGCTGCCACCCGGCAGAAGCCATGGATCGCGGAAGCGGTCGCCAAAACAGCAACAGGCGTCGGCCCACACGACCTCGCGGTGCAAGTCCCGAAAAAAACAGATGGGTGTTGCGGGAGAGGTGCGTCCGCACGAAATGGATCTTGAGGGTTCGTTCCTGCAAGATACCCTTCTCAAACTCTCCCCATCCCAGAGCTCCTCATCAGAAATTGGCTGGTTCGCCAGCTGACCCATGGGCATCTGCCCAAAAGCAATGCCTGGAATTCAGACGACGTCTGACTCCAGCGCCTACCAAACCAACGGGCCATTGACGGTCCCTCCGAACCGGAGGTGCTACCGATCTGTGCTGGCCCGCATCAACGAAACCAATCGACGTCTTCACACGAGGCGCCCGTCTCTTTTGCGCGCACGTCGCGCAAAGAGACGGGCGACGGCGTCGCCCGCGAATGCCCGGAATCTCGATGTTTCCGGGCATTCGGCGCGCGCGAAAACCGCGCGCGAAAACTGCTTGAGCCGCAGATTGCGGCTCAAGCACCAGCGAAGCTGGGCACAGGGCCACGTGGCCCTGCGGCTGCCCATCGGCTCGATGCCGATGGGCAGCCGACCGCGCTCACAGAAGCGTGAGAGCAGAATGTGGCCTCAAGAGCAGGCCCCCGGTGCTGGCACCCCGGCAAACATCTGCGATCACCCCCGTGGCCACCACTCGCTGCCCAAACCAAACCGCGCAAGGCGGTAACCCGCCTTTCGCGGGAATTGCACGCATCCAGGCACGGCTAGGCCAACGCCCTGCACGCGGCCCCCGCCGGTCCGGACTCCGGACACACCGCCGTGGAGATGCCGTGCAACAAGAGAAACGGGGCTGGCAGGCCCCCAGTAGACGCCTGCCAACGCAGCCATGGGCGGCATCATGGCACCTCTCCGGTCGCTGGCACCGCAAGCCCAGTTATCACTTACCTAGTCCAGGCGGGACAGAGAGGTGCCTTGCCCAGGCTGCATGGCCGGAGTTGCCACGTGGCAATTTCCGAAATCCACACAGTTGCTCAGTGCTTGGAGGTTCCAAATGACTGGAAAATATGCGGCTGCCGGATCAGGCCGAAACCACGGATATGGCCGTGATCTGGCATATGCAGGGCGGCAGGCCCTGCAGGAATACTATGGCGGCGGGCATTTCGCCACTGTCGCGACTCACGCCGGCCGATTTGGACAATTTGCCAATTGGGCCAGGGAGCAAGGTGTTCGCGACATCGCGCGGAATGACCCTCAGCAATTGCTCACGGGCTATGCTACACATGTCGGCCAGCAGGCGGATGCTAAGAAGCTGTCTGCTGCCTATGGCCAGAATCTGATCTCGAGCGCCCAGGTTGTCTTGCGTGCAATGACCGGGGACGACAGCATTCGGGTCAGTCCATCCGCGTATTGCGGTTCGAGAACCAACGTGCGAGCAGACGCGCCGGGAAGCCTCAATCGGTCGGCAGTTGAACATGCAACTGAGGCGATGCGCTCTGCTGGGCTCGACCGGGCCGCTTCGGTGGTCGAGCTGGCCCGCGAACTCGGAATGCGGGAGCGAGAGGCTGCGCTGGCGGATCTCTCCCGCTTGGATCGCGAATCACGCGATTACGGTGCGGTGAATATTCAGGAAGGCGCCAAGGGCGGCCGAACCGCGGATCGCTGGGTGCGGGTCTCCGCCGAAGGGCGCATCGCGCTCGATGCGGCACTGGCCGCTCGCCCGGATGGGAGCCGAAATCTCCTCGAAGCCGGCGAGACCTTCCGGGGCTTCGTCGACTCGGAACTGCGACAAGGCCGAGAGCTTCTCAAGGAGGCCGCAATCGCTGGATACCATGACTGCCGCGCCGGCTACGCCTGTGAGCGCTACGAGCGACTCACTGGATACGCCGCCCCGGTCGTAACTGGATCTCGACAAGCGACGAGTCAGTCGGATCTCGAGGCCAGACGGCAGATCGGTCCCGAACTTGGTCATGGGCGTGACGACGTCCTGGTCAGCTACGTAGGAGGACGCACATGAAGGCGTGTATTACGCAGATTCTCCGACGGGCGCAGCCCGGCGCCTCTACCGCGGTCAAAGGCCATATTGCTCGTGCCGCCCAAATCTCGGCAACGATCGGTGCCCGCTGGGGCGCTGGCTACGCACATCCATATCACTGGCGGCTCAAGCATGTCCGATGGTATCTGCACGAAGAGTGCCGGGAACTGGCGACAGCCACCCGCTATGACCACTGGCGCACCGTGCGTGTTGTGCTGTCGGCGCTCGGCCGATGGCCTGATTGGGAACCGCGACTTCGGGGGCCATGGTGCTACCGCACCGGAAAGCCAGGAAAGGGTCCTGGGGGACGCCCCGCCAAATTGGCGCTTAGAGGCCAAGCTAGCAGTGTGAAGTAAGTTCTGTTGGAAGCTCGACCTGTAAATGGTAGATTTCCTACAGACTTTCTGGGGAAATTCCGACAACAGCGATTCTAGCTGCTAGCCATAATGATCAGGGCAAAGGACAAAGAGGTCACAGAATGTCAGATTCACCTGAATTGCCACGAAAAACCGAAATTTTCAACCGAGTTGTCTCCAAGGTCCTAGCCGACCTGTACCAGGAGTTTCCGAACCCAACTGACCTAGATCCGAAGTCAATCGGAGCGTCTGTTCACGATAAGGACGATGAGGAGGAAGAAGCTTTCGAAACAGTTGCAGAAACGGCAGGCAGCTCAATTCAGTACCTTTTGCGAGAGGGCTTTATAGAACAAGCCAGACACCCTTCGACTTGGGACGGCCCCGCATTTCAAGCAGTCGTACTAACTGCGAAGGGCCATCAATTACTTGGATCAGTACCCAAGTCCGTTGATGAACAAGCCGAGTCATTTGGCATTCGCCTCGCGAACGCTGTGGAGGGTGGCAAATGGGGGCTGGCAGCTCAATCCATCAGAGAGATCATCTCGCTGAATCAGCGCTGATTCATTAGAGTCACAATGGGCGGAATATCGACCCGCCCAGACGCATTCTGGGCGGATCGAATGCCATTTGCTCCTGTCATCACGTACCCGACCGGCTACAGACTTCGAGCCACGATTTGATCGATCAGCGTTCCGGGTCCATTATCGGAGCAAAGCTACCATGGTTGCTCCATCTCTAGCCCAGAGCTCATTCGATAGTTGCTCTGCAACCGCCTTGTCCGCCACATCAATTCCGAACCTTCGATCGACCATCAGCGGCACGAGCAGCGGGCTTGGCGCTGAGTGATCCCCCCTTATTCTTCAATGCGGGCTAGAAAGAGGTATGGCGTGTCAATTTCTGTCGTATAATCAGAGTGTTAAGGCACTAATCCCACGACAGAAAGAGAACACGCCATGGGTGAAACACTACCCCTTTTCAAAGCCTCGT
>NZ_JBJNIO010000059.1:0-12509 GCF_056324145.1 Wenzhouxiangella sp. YN1 | reverse complement strand
GTCCTCGCGGCCTCGTCAAATTCCAGGTCAGCAATGAACCACGGCGGCGTCAGGCCAAGGGCGGCTTCGAAAATCTGGGCGCTCATCACTCCGGCTCCAAACAGGGTTCCGAGGCGATGATACCCACTCAAAATTCAACAGAGGCGGAAATGAACGCTACCCACACGAATCAGTGAAGAGCCCATTTTCATAACTCATTCTAGATGTTGTTGCGCCGCTCACTGATTATCTTCTTCGTGCGCCGCTGAGCCTCAGTGTCGCCGCAAAACGACTGCACCTCAAGATCTTTCTCTTCGATAGCGTCCAGCACTGAATTAACCCAGAGGTCGAGATTCTCATTATCAGGGTCTCCATAGAATGAAATACTTGCGGGCGGCCATATAGACCCGTCACGATCGACTCGCTCTCCTTTGAAGTAGACTTTTGTTCCATCGAGTCGGTACAAACCGATGTTGGGCCGATACCCATTCCCTGAAGGAAGTTCGTTTTCAATCTTCCAGAATTGATCCTCACTGACAACTCGCGCGACATCGGTAATTGCGCTATCCGGAGTTCCCACGCGTAGCTCAAGACAGACTATAGGCGTATCGCCATCCCGATGGCAGCTAGTAATCAAAGGCAACGTGAAGAGAAGTAGTAGCAACCTCATTGCTAAAACCCCCCCGCTATTTCACGATCTAGTTGCTCAAAGAAGATGCCTCCCCAATATTCATTCAGTCTGGCAAAGAGAGCCGTGAAATTAGTCCCCTCTCCAAATGTTTCGATGACAACTCCGCTACCGACTGCTCTTGCATATCTATCAATCTCACCGTCATAAAGAAGATGTGCAGGGAGTGTCTCATTCAGGTGACGATGACGATCGTCCCAAACCGACACTTCAACAAAGCCCCCAAGCATCCAACTGTAGTAGCCACTCCCACCTGCATATATGACCTCACCATCCGTGACTGGATCTGAGCGCCGACCAAACGGCGTCGGCGCAGGCCGATGAAGCATTTCGTTAAACACATCATCGACCGAGCACACTGAACAGATTCGCGTCCGGATAGAATACTCATGGTCGCGCGGTGTTGGATCAAAATAGTCGAATGCCGCTATTGCACCAACAGCTAATCCAGCGCGTATTGTTATACCTAACGCCAGGCTTGGAAGGCTTACGTTGCCACTCGGGTCAAGCAAGTTTACTGGGTTCGAGTGGGCATAGCGATATTTGTTGAGCGTCTGAGGGCTATAAATGCGCCCTTGATAGCTGTCCATGGTCTGAAAACGCCCTCCTCCTGGCTGGTAGTAACGCGCTCTCAGATAATAGTTCCTCAACCCGACATCTAACTGCTCTCCAGTGTAGCGATACACGTTTTCGGTTGAACCGGCTTCGTACAGCGATTCTCCGTACGCGGAATAGCTGTATTCATCACTGAGGCTACCGCTTTGATCGCTCAGTGCTCGCGTACTGCCCAGCCCATCGACATGGAAATAGCGTTCCGCTCCGGATCGGTGCTGACTGAGCAAATCATGCCCATGCACATAGCTTGCCTGCACGAGCCCCCCGCTGCCCCGCTCCTCGATTACCTGCGCATATGCCCGATTGGCATCAGTCAGAAAGTTCGTGGCCTGCCCGTTCTCGGTCCGGGCCTGGCGGATGCCGTCGGTGTCGTACTCGAAGGCGAGATTGTCGGTGGGCGTCTGGGCGGTCATTAGCCGCTTGGCCGTGTTGTAGCCATAAGTCGTGATGCCGCCCGGGGCGTTTTCCTCAACCAAGCTGCCGTTGTCGTCGTATTGATACGTCGTAGTGCCCATCGGGCCGGTTTCGCTGGTCAGACGGTCGTTATCGTCGTAGGTGTAAGTCGTCGTGCCTGCCATCAGCTCGCCGCCGCAACCCGGGTTGCAGGTGGTTGCGCGCTCCAGCCGGTTGCCAACCAGGTCGTAGCCGAAGCTGGTGGTGCGGTTGCCTCGGGTCGGGTCGGTGACCTGTTCCTGGATCAGTCGGTCTCTGGCATCGTAGGCCCAGGAGGTCTGCCTGCCACCGCCTTCGGACAGGCTGAGCCGACGGTTGTCGTCGGACAGCGTGTAGTGGTGCTCACTCAGGATGGTGCCGTCAGCGGCCAGGTTGACCCGGCTGGTCAGGCGGTGTCTTTCATCGAAGCTGTCGACCTGCTCAGTGCCGTTGGGGTGGAGTACTGAGATGCGGTCACCTGCAGCGTTGTAGGCATACCCGGTGACGCCGCCACTTGGGGAAGTGACCGTGCTGATCCGGTTCAGAGCATCGAAGCTGTAATCGGTGGTGCCGTTCGGCGTTTCAAGCGCGGTACGATTGCCGGCTGCATCGTAGGTGTACTCGATCCACGTCCCGTCCGGGTTGTCGACGCGGGTGAGACGGTCGCGGGTGTCATAGGACCACGTCGCAGTTCCGACCTCCAGCCCCTCGCTGCCCGGGGCCACGGTGACGGATGCCCGGAGCCCGTTGACGGTATAGGTCGTTGTCACGTCCCGGTCCGGTGCCTGGACGCTTACCTGGCGGTTCATATTGTCGTAAGTGTACGTCGTGGTCTCGCCGTTAAAATCCGTGACGCTGACTCGATTGCCGACAGCATCGTAGGCGTAGGTCTCGGTCTGGCCCAGCGGCAGGGTGCGCGAGAGGGCGCGGCCGAGTGGGTCGTAGGACCACGCCGTGGTGCGGCCCAGGGCGTCGGTCTGGGTGGTCCTGTTGCCCTGCTCGTCATAGCCGTAAGTGGTGCGCACACCGCCCGAATCGCCTGGCAGCGGCGTGATGCCGGTGTCCGGATCGGGCTCAATGACTTCGATCAACTGGCCGGCGGCGTCGTAGACGTAGCGTATGGTCTGGCCGACTTCGTCGGTCTCGGCGATCTTGCGGCCGAGGGCATCGTAGGCGGTGGTGACGCGGGGGTTATCGGCATCGTCGCTCGGGGTGTCATCGGGGAAGACTGTGGCGGTTCTTCGACCAGCAGCGTCGTATTCGAAGCTCGTGGTATGGCCGTCGGCATCCATCACGGCCGCGCGGCGGCCGCGGGCGTCTAGCACGTAGTCCGTCCGGTGGCCCAGCGCGTCGATCATGGCGATGCGGCGGCCGGCGGCATCGTACTCGTAGGTGGTCGTGTTGCCGCGCTCGTCGGTGACGCCGACCAGGTTGCCGGCCGCGTCGTAGGTGCGCGTGGTACGCGGGTTGTCGGTGTTGTCGGCCGGCGTGGGATCCGGGTAAACGGTCTCGATTAGCCGGTCGGCGGCGTCATAGATCATGCGCGTCGTGCGGCCGGCCTGGTCGGTGCGGGCGGTCTCGTTGCCAGCAGCATCGTAGGTGACCGTCTCGGTCGTGCCATCTGGGTAGCGCGTCAGCACGCGGTTGCCCCGATCGTCATACTCGTACTCAGTACGCCGGCCCAGGGCGTCAATCTCGGCGGTAACCTGGTCGTTGACGTTGTACTCGGTGCGAGTGACGTGGCCAAGCGGGTCTGTGGTCTGGATGCGGTTGCCGGCGGCGTCGTATTCATGGGTGGTGATGAGCGTCTCGATACCGCCAGAGGCAGTGGTCCGGTTCGTGGACTCGGTGAGCACGTTGCCCATGTCATCGTAGGTGAACTCGGTCTCCACACCCGGCGCATCGATCTCACGAATCCGATTGCCGCGACTGTCGTAGAAATACTCCGTGACATTCCCGGCTGCATCCGTAGTTTGCGTCAGATTGCCCTGGGAGTCGTACGCAAAGGACGTGGCGTTGCCCAGTGCATCCTCAGTACTCAGCAACTGGCCGCTGAAGCTGCTGTAGGCGTTCGACATGACGGTCGTGCCGTCGGCCGCGATGTGCTCGAGCACATTGCCCCTATTGTTAAACGAGGAGCTGGTTGATTCTCCCAGCGGATTGGTCTCGCTGGTCTCGTTGCCGCGGCTGTCGTAAGTCGACTGCCAGGTGTGGCCCAGCGGGTCGGTTCGCGTGAGTTCGTTGCCAAACTCGTCGTAGGTGCGCGTCGTGGCCTCTCCGAGGGCGTTGGTCTCGCTGATGACGTAGCCTCGGTCATCGTAGACATACAGCGATGTGTTGCCGCGCCGGTCGGTGATGGTCTCGGTTCGCCCTTCGATGTCGTGATCGAATTCAAGGCGGTTTCCAGTGGCATCGGTTTGAGCGACCAGGCGACCGTCGCTGTCGTACTCGTTGCGAATCGCGCGCACCCCACGCGGATCGATGACATCCTGCAGGTAGTGCGGCTCGGTCGACAGGTAGGTGAACTGGGTGACGTTGTTGCGCTCGTCCGAGAAGGCGGTGAGGTCGCCGCTGGCGTCGTAAACATAGTCGAGCATATCGCCGTCGGGAAGCAGGACCTGTTCAATCCGACCTTGTCCGTCGCGAACAAACTCGATACCGACACCGCTGGAGTGCTCAATGCCATTCTCGGTGTAGGTCAACGTATTGTCGTTCGGATCGGTGACTTGTCGGAGTCCGAAGCCCTGGTCGACATCCAGCTCGGTGCCATTCTCAAGTGTCAATGTGTAGCGATCCGGGTCGACCGGTACGTCTGGCGAGCCTAGGTCGACCAGGTTCTCATTGACCAGACGAACTTGACCGATGTCGGACTGGGTCAGCGTCGAGTTGGTGCCGGGCAGCGCTTCGAATACGATATCGACATAGACTGTCGGCACCAAATTGGTGCACTCAGGGCTAGCCTTGGCTCGGAAACGCTCCACGTCGCCGCCCGGCAGGGCGATCGTCACGATGGGATTGCCGTTCGGCTCGACACACCAGTTGCTGAAGTATGGCCCTTGGGGATATTCATTCAACGTCCAGCCCAGGCCGACGCGTCGGGATTCCTGCAAGCGCACATCCTTGTAACCAACCGACCAGCCAAAGCCAAAGTCGAGGGACTTGGCGCGGTCGCGGCTGTCGTAGGTTCGCGTCAGGGTGACGGGAATGCCGGACAGCGGCACGGTGACGTCCTCGAAGCTCATCGAGAAATGCCCCAGCTTCATCTCTCCGGTGACCTGGATTTCGCGCGAGTCCGACTCCGTTTGCCCTTGTGCGTCCCACGCCTGGAGAGCAATGCGATACTGCCCGTTGCGCAGCAGCGTAGGATCGAACTTGGCCAGATTGGCATCTGAGAACTCGTTCGTGCCCTCGGCCAGCGTGACCCAGTTCTGGGTGCCGGTCTCGGCGTAGGCGAGAATCCAATTGTCTAGATTCTCGTCACTGACCGACCCGAATACGTCGATCGGTGCGGTGATGTTGGACTCGTAATCCGGCGTGCTCAGAGACACTTCTGGCGGCGGATTGGACTCGACCTCGCGTACGGTGAAGATGGCCGAGTCAGTCGCTGTTCCGGAATCATCGGTCAGCGTGGCCGTTACCTGGTATGAGCCGGGCTCGGTCGGATTCACAATGGCCTGATTCGATTCGTTGAGCGAAATGGCCGTACCATCAAACTCAGCCTCCAGCGTGTACTCGCCCGTCATGCCCGTTGGCGACACCGAGATGGTCACCACCTCGCCGGGATCGACAATCTCCGGTTGCGCGGTTACCGACACGGCCAAGTCGGCGTCGGCTGGCTCGACCGTGATCGTCCAGGTCTGTGTACTGAATTCGGCGCCATCGTCGACGTGCACGGTAGCCGTTGCCTGTCCCGTCCCAGTCGGCGTCCAGCGGATACCGCCTTGATCATCGATGGTCATCGTCGGCGGCGCTTGGGTCAGCGCGTAGTTGATCGGATCACCTTCCGGATCTTGGGCGACAACGCTGTAACGATATTCGGAATCAGCCCGCGCCGATTCAGGCGGCGTCGAGAGAATCTGTGGCGGGTTGTTGTCGGCACCATCGACCACAACCAGCGAATACCACTGGCGTACACGACCACCGCGGCCGTCGCTGACCTCGATTTCGATCTCATGGGTGCCGATATCGGCGACCTGCGGAGACCATTCAAGGACCCCATCAGAATCCAGAGTCATGGCCTCCGGGCCAGATGTGAGCGCGTAAGATAAGGGATCTCCATCCGGGTCGGCGGCCTCAATCGGATAGCTATACGCAAATCCGGTGCGCGCCAGCGCCTCCGGTTCAGATGTGATTGTTGGCGGCTGATTGGCGCCTGCGTCCTGCGTCACGTTCAGTGTGTAGCTCTGAGTCACGGCACCGCCACGACCATCGCTGACTTCAACGGCAACATCGTGCGGACCGATCAAGGCAAGCGGAGGCGTCCACTGGATCAGCCCGCTGGCTGCATCAACCGACATTCCGTCCGGCGCCTGCGTGAGCGTGTAGACCAGCGGATCACCATCGGGATCGGTCGCTGAAACGTCGTACTGATAGGTCGCACCCGCAATCGCGTTGAAAACTGGGGTGCTTTCGATCGAGGGGGCTGAGTTATTCAGCCCTTCGTTGACGGCAATCGTATAGCTTTGCTCGGCGTACCCGCCTCGACCGTCTTCCACCCGGAGCGTGACGGGATAAAACCCGGATGATTCAACGCCGGTCGACCAGGAAACCAGACCGTCAGAATCGACCGTCATACCGGCCGGTGCTTCGGTCAGGGAATAGGCGAGTTCGTCGCCGTCCGGATCATTGGCCACGACTTGGTAGTCGTAGGTCGACTCAGGAGCAGCCAGTACCTGAGGTTCCGACAGGATGGACGGGGGGCGATTGCCAGAAATATCCACAACGCGAATGGTGAAAGTTTGCTCGGTCACACCACCCCGACCGTCGCGCGCATCAACGGTAATCGTCCAGTCCCGAATCTGGTCCTCACCCGGTTGCCAAGTGATGTTCTCACCATCGAAAATCTGCATGTGATACGGCAGATCGCCGACCAAGCCATACTCGATGGGATCACCGTCAGGGTCTTCGGCTTGCGGTGTATAGACATAGAGCTGGCCGACGTAGGCTTCCACGACTGGCTCAGACGTGAATATCGGGGGCTCGTTCTGAACAGCTTCGACCACCTGTAGCGTGAACGTCTGCTCGTCGATCAGACCATGCGAGTCCGTTACGCGAACTGTAAAGTCGTGGTTGCCAAGCGAATTACTCCCGGGTGTCCAGGTTAGAAGTCCGGAACCCGGATCGATGGATGCACCGGCGGGACCCGATTCCAGGGAATAGGTCAGTTGGTCATTAGGGTTTGGATCGATTGCAGTCACCAGGTAACGGTACTGCTCTCCTACCGGCGTAGTCTCCTGGGGCTCGCTGACGATGACCGGCTGCTCTTCCTGCACGACGAGCTGGTAGGTCTGCGTCGCCGTCAGCCCATGCTCATCCTCGACCTCGACAGTCACAGGGTAGCTTCCCGTGTCTTCCACCGTCGTTTCCCAGCGGATCGTGCCGGTCTCGCTATTAAAGAAGACACCGTCGGGCGCCTCGACGAGCCTATAGGTTAGAGCGTCTCCGTCGGGATCAATCGCCTCTACGTCGTATTGATATACATTGTCGGACCCGATCTCGGACGCGGAGACCGTATATCTTGTATCGGTTATAGAACTGTGATAGATGCCGAACGTTCCGGACAGAACGGTTGAATCATTGACGGTTACCGCCTCAATCAATCCCGAATCATCCTTGACTGAAATGTGTATAACACCCGGCCTGAAGTCAACCGTATAGCTGTAAAGCTCTCCCCTACTCCAAGCTAAATCGTTCTCATACAGAACCGTTCCCTGAGTAGTAGCCAGACCAAACTCGTTCAGTGACAATGGCACCGACCCATCGACAGGAATATCGTACGCAACCAAGGACATCCCTCGCTCTTCGCCCAGCTGAGAATTCTTCTTCCACCTGAAGCGATAGAATCTGTATGGGAGGACATCCGCTATGACGAAACCAAAATAATCATCGTCAGTACTATTGGTTTGCCAGGTCCCTTCGAAGTGCCGTCCTACCGCAGGAAGCACACCGCCAATTACGCTCGGTGATGCGTTGTCTCTCTGTATCGCAGTATATCCTTGGTCAACAAAATCCCAGTCCGATGAGGCGGAACCGATCGCGGGCATTTCAACTATTTCCCAATCGCCTAACCTCTGCGGTTCTGGTTCTGTCTGTCCGGAATTGAGAACATGGGGGGTGACAGGCTCACTGATAATCCTCGGGGGATTGTTTTCACCAACAATATCAATGGATACAGTTGCCGGATCCGACGTTGCCGACTGATCGGAGACGACGAACTGGAACTGGTCTGGACCATCGTAATAGGCGTCTGGAACGTAAGTTAGGTGGGGCGGCGCTCCGACCAGACGTCCGTGTGCTGGAAGCTCAGTTACCTCATAGCTGATAGGCTGGTTCTCTGGATCCTCACCTACAAGCGTTAGATCAACTGCAATTCCCTCGTTGGTCTCGATCGACTGATCGAAGGCAACAGGGGGGTTGTCAACTCCGTTATCTACAGTTAGTTGCAGGGTTCTTTCATCGTACAACCCGCCGAGATCCGAGACGCGGATGTCTACGCTGAACATGCCGACCTCGTTGGAGATCGCCAACCAGGTCAACTGCCCATCGACTTCATTGATGCGCAGCCCCTCCGGACCGTCGAGCAGTTCGTATCTCAGCGCATCGCCGAGATCAGGATCGACAGCGTCGATGGCTACCGAGTAGTCCAGATCGTCCTCGGCAGGCGGAAGCTCAGAGGTCAGGATCGACGGTGCTTCGTTGACATTAATCACGTTGACCAACCAGGCTTGGTCGTCCGATAGACCCTCGGGATCCTGGGCGCGGGCACGGAAAATCGCGGCCGCGACCTGGTTGTTGGCCTCGATACACTCGGGCACCTGATCTTCGCTGTCAACGACCCCGTAAAGCGGCCCTATCAATGCCGTTACATCAATATCTCCGATCGTCTGGACGATCGACTCACCGGCTGCGAGCGGCCCAATCGCCGCTTCGCCAAGCAACGGCGCACCGTCGGCCGGATCGCCGTCGAAAAGCTGCACAGAGAACCCGGAGACGGTAGGCGCCAGCCCCCGATTTCTGACCTCGAAACTGACTGCGCCCGCAGCTTGATCGAGCACTAGATCGAAGAGCGCCAGATCCGGTTGCCCCAGTGCATGCTGATCGGGAAATGCATTGAGGCGGTAGGTGTTGTGGGCCAGCCAACTGGGCTCCGGATTGAGCGGAATTGTCGCGTCGTCGGCGACATTCGTGATCGAGTAGGCATGCTGATTCCAGATAGCCCGTGTCGGAGCCCAGGGCTCGCCCACGCTCCCAAACGCGCGGATGCCGTTCGTGGAATTGCTACCGTCATTTGAGACGACCAGCAACTCGGCTTCGCCATCGGCATCGATGTCAGCCAGGACTGGGTACTCGGTCGACGTAACAGACCGGTTGGGCGTCTCCAAAAGAACTCGCCCCGTGGCGCCGTCAAAGATCCGGAAGAATCTCTCATCGCCGTAGGCCAGTTCTACGCGGTTATCACCGTTGAAATCGAATACGGTCGCACCGGTCGCTGCGGAACTCCCGTCTTGAATGGGATAGGTCCACTTAACGGAACCGTCCGTCTCCAGCACGGTGAACTCTGTCGCGCCGACGACGCCAATCTCCGGTTCACCATCGCCATCGACATCCCCAATCGTTGGCGGACCTCCACGGCTTGGCGCTCCTGGAATCGAATAGGGACCCCAGACCGTTGATCCATCGTGATTCAGTAGCGTGATGCTGCCACCACCGGACACCAGGATTTCCGGGTAGTCGTCCGCATCGAAATTGCCGATTGCGTTATACCCATCGCTTGGGAGATCATCCCGATGCCACAGCGTCGTTCCGTCCGTGTCGTATGCGGTGCGCCCAGCAACGACCTCAGCTTGGCCATCGAGATCAATGTCGGCGACGACGCTGATCCAGCCCCATGATGGGCGATTCCCGCCGGCACCGCGGTCGCCGTCGCCCGACCAGACAAGATGACCATCAGCCGAGTAGACCTGATTGGCAAGGACAATCTCCACAGAGCCGTCGCCGTCCAGATCGTTGAGACTGATCGTATCGGCAGCACCGGTTTCCGTAGGCAGATCAAGAGGCCTGTCCCACTTGAGAGTTCCGTCGTGTTCAAAGGCGAAAAGTCGTTGGCGCCGTATCCCCACACCCACGAGTTCGACCTGCCCGTCCTGATCCAGATCACCGAGCGCGATACCACCTCGATTGCTGACGTTGAAATCCGGATTCGACCAAAGCGTCGTGCCAGTTGCTCCGTCCACGGCAACGAGTATTGAGCGGCTCGGGTTGTGAGAATGATTGCTGGCGGCAAAAACGACGTCCGGCTGATCATCCGGACCGATCACCCCGTCGCCATTATCATCGGTAAGCTGGCCAACGAGCGGCGGCGCTACGACATCGGTTCGATTGGGGTAGTCTGGTTCGCCATGCCACTCCCATTCGATCTCGACATCCATCGACGCAATAGGCTCGGGTGCAACACGGCACTGACTGTTCATCGCAGCAATTGAACTGAACGCCTGTGCGCCTTCGGAAGGCCACGCTACCTCGCCTGAACCACCGTCCATATCGGAAAACCCCGGGCCTAGCTCCAGCGTGTAGGCGAGAACATCGTCGTCCGGATCGATTGCATCCACATCGTAGGAGTAGAGCGAACGCTCGGATACATGCGTAATCGGCTCGGACACGATCTCGGGAGGCAGATTCGGATTCAGAACATTCAACGAAATCGCAGCTGGCTCCGAGGACAAGTAGCCATCGTTCACGATGAACAGGAACTCATCAGGCCCCGAGTAGCCTTCTTCCGACGTGTACTGGAGATTGGGTGGTTGCCCGGAAAGGCTGCCGTGACCGGGGCCGTCGATGACCTCGAAGGTCAGCCCATCGCCGTCGGGATCGGTGCCTTCTAGTTGGATCGCCACAGGGACACCAGACTCGGCCTCGATGACCTGGTCCTGCGCCACGGGCGGCCGATTGTAGCAATTGGTATAACCGAGGAACTCGAAGCTGAACCAACCATGGCCCGGCAGGCGATAGTCCAGCAATCGGATCTTGGCGAACTGGTTGATCTCGTAGTCGAAATTATTGCCCTGACCCCGAATCGAACTCCAGACAGGGACGGTTATTTCCATGCCGAGGAGGGCATCCAGATTCTGACGAACCGCCGAGCCGTTCATTGCACCGGGCGCGCCCTGCGCCCAGTCTCCTGGCGTCAACAGCCAGTCTGTGTCATCGTCAGGATTAATGTAGGTGTAGCTGTCGCCTGGCGGGACAAGGCTATTCGCCAGAGTTGGTGTACTTGGGCTACCCGCCCACGTTAGCCACGAAAAGTTACCTGGCCCCGTGCCTCGCGGAAGTTCCAGCACCTCGTCCCCGGGCTGGCTGACGGCCAACACATCGCCGGGCAACGCAATCGGATACATCGCGCAAAAGTCGCCCGCGCCAACGCCCCGGAACGGCTCGTGGTTCAATTGCATGAGCCCGTTCCAGGAATTACCGATCACTGCCCCGTAGACAACGCCCTGCGGCTGGTCAATGTCTGCAAATGGGGCCAGTATGCTGCCGTGGACTCCGACTCCTGCCAGAGTGAGGCTGCTCGCCTCGTGGAAATTGAATAGCGTCGTGCGCGTATGCCCGGAAAGAGACTCGAGACTCATGTTCGTCAGTCCCGGACTCGAACCGGAAATGTTGAAAATGATGGTGGCTCCATCTGGAACGCAAGAGACGTCAAACGTATGCGCATCCAGAACGTCAACACCGTCTAGATCGAAAACCTGTGACGGGCTGGAGCAATCGCCTTCCAGATAGAGACCACCCCACTGGGAAACGGCCGTCCCATTAGCCGCTAGACCGGACAACTGCGCACTTAAAGCTTCCAGCCTCCCGAATTCACGCACGAAGTCGACGGGAAGCTGCGCATTTTCGAGCAGTTGCTGCTCGGCGGATAGGCCATTGATTACTGGATCGCCAACCCCTGCGGCGCTTCCGGCCACCAAAATGTCGCCAGCGTAGACCCGACCGCTTGGGAAGTCGAGATCGCCTCCGACCACCAGCGATGCGCCGGGATCAACTGCCGAGAGTCGGTCCGCAATCGAGTAATGATTGATGGATATGTCGCCGCCTGCAGCCAGTCGCCCTTGCACGTCGGACGACGGCGCAGTGAAATCTTGTCGAAAGAAGCCGTTGTAGCGGCGTGCCGCTCCCAGATCCAGAGAGATAGGGAGGTGGCCGGCTTGTTGACCCGGCGGCAGTGAGTTCGGTGTCCCCGAGATCGGTAGGTCAGTTGCAGCCCACGTCAAGACAGCCGTCAACGAAAAGAGCGCGACAAGCGCGCCTGCTAATAGTCCGCGAAAATGCATTCGGAAAGTCCCCAGTCACGACGCTTCCCCCTTCCAACGCCAATTGGATAAGTGCTCGGAAGCCTACACGAATGTGAAGGAGGTATCAAGATTGATGATCCCGTTGTTAGCCCAAAGCACTAATGTCCCCTTTCCACAAAGTTAAAGTGTCCCCTTTTTGTTCTGACAAGGAGCGGGGCCATGGATCGGGAGACGATTGCCATGAGTCACAGGGAGTTGGATCGGGTGGGTGTCATCCGGAAGGT
>NZ_JBJNIO010000058.1:0-284 GCF_056324145.1 Wenzhouxiangella sp. YN1 | reverse complement strand
GTCCGGGGCTGCGGGACCGGAGCTGGCTGATTGGATACCGTATTCCCGGCCTCGAGCCGGGATCTTCTTGCCAAGGCTACCGGCACTCGGAAGGCCCCGGATCAAGTCCGGGGCTGCGGGACCGGAGTTGGCTGATTGGATGACGTATTCCCGGCCTCGAGCCGGGATCTTCTTGCCAAGGCTACCGGCACTCGGAAGGCCCCGGATCAAGTCCGGGGCTGCGGGACCGGAGTTGGCTGATTGGATACCGTATTCCCGGCCTCGAGCCGGGATCTTCTTGCCAA
>NZ_JBJNIO010000057.1:0-311 GCF_056324145.1 Wenzhouxiangella sp. YN1 | reverse complement strand
ACTACACCATACTGGACGATAAAGATGAGGTCCTGGACGTGCAAAGCGATTGGGGCAACAGCGTTGGTGCCATGACCTATACCGTGCTGTTCGACGCCGACGGCATCGTGCGCTGGCGCCACTTCGGCGAGGTGAAGGCCGCAGAGCTCGAGGAGGCGATGGCACCAAACCTGGATTGAAACAACCAGGACAACACCCACTACCCACTCCCCACTTCAAACACCCCACTTCACACTCCCCACATAACAAGCCCCACTTCAAACTCCCCAAGTCACACTACAAACTTCACAAGACACAAGTCAACCACACCC
>NZ_JBJNIO010000056.1:0-1013 GCF_056324145.1 Wenzhouxiangella sp. YN1 | reverse complement strand
AACCGGCGTCGGGTACGCTTCTCAAGGCGCGGGTCGGTGACAACTTCGTTGGAATCAGACATCTCTTCGCTCCGTAAGCGCCCTGAATGTTACAGATAAAACCGATCAGGTACTGTTGGGAGGGATGTTGACACACAGGGCAATCGCATGCGTTCTAGTGGCGCCCCCATTGTCCTCAAGCGGCCCCAACTGCGGGATTAGATCCCTTGCTGACGTGGAGCAGGCGTCGAGTGAGATGAGATTATACTCATCAGCAACAACGAGCCCTCCTTCACTGAAACAATCTGCGAGCCCTTGAGTACCCGCGACTATTGAATTGTATATACGCGCCTCGGCTATGTCGTCTAAATAAATAGCGCCTCCATCAGGTGCGCTATTTTCGAACAGAGTCACATGCGTTAGGTCAATTTCTGTCAATAGGTCGACAGCGTGTATCGCCGCACCACCTGAGAAAAATTCGGATTGGACCGAATTCGACGAAAACGTAGAGTTTCTTATAGCTAAGGACGAAGCGTCAGATACGTAGATGGCGCCTCCATATCGACCAGCCATATTGTTAGAGAACGTTGAGTCTTGAATGCCTATGATAGCCCTGTCAAGGGTATAGAGCGCTCCACCGATAGAGCTGGCGCTGTTATCTGAAAACGTGGACTCAATGATATCAATTTCTACAGGAGGACTGGTGGATCCACTAAAGGTATATATAGCGCCACCAGAGTAGGGGGTTCCGTTCCCTTGGACTACAGATTTGTTGACAGATATATCAACATTGAGGCTGTCAATCGCACGGCTGTCATTGTTGATGATCTGGCTACCGTCAATGACTAGCTCACCAAACCCATTCACCCATATCGGTGGTTGTCAAGATAGATGTCGCCTTATCCATGTTCACGCAGCCTGATTTTCCGGCTGCTCTGCCTTCTCCGGGTTCAGCCAGACGGTTCCGACCGGTGACCAGTTCCGAGTATCTCCGCTCCAGCGCTGTGGGTGCTGGTCTCGTGCCGCCTGGTAGA
>NZ_JBJNIO010000055.1:0-231 GCF_056324145.1 Wenzhouxiangella sp. YN1 | reverse complement strand
CGGCTCGAGGCCGGGAATACGGTATCCAATCAGCCAGCTCCGATCCCGCAGCCCCGGACTTGATCCGGGGCCTTCCGAGTGCCGGTAGCCTTGGCAAGAAGATCCCGGCTCGAGGCCGGGAATACGGTATCCAATCAGCCAACTCCGGTCCCGCAGCCCCGGACTTGATCCGGGGCCTTCCGAGTGCCGGTAGCCTTGGCAAGAAGATCCCGGCTCGAGGCCGGGAATACG
>NZ_JBJNIO010000054.1:0-395 GCF_056324145.1 Wenzhouxiangella sp. YN1 | reverse complement strand
ACGATGGTCAGACCGCAACGGAGTTACTCGGCACACCAGGTGCGTTCGAAGTCTCACCAACACCGGTCAGCGCCGAGCTGCCCGAGGTTGTTACATAGAAATCGTCGCCGATGTGTTGGGAATATGTTGACACGTTCCGATCGCTTCCAGGAAGCCATTGGTCTGGCGTGTTTTCACCCAGGCGACGATGCCATCGAGGTGTCGCCTTATCATCTTGGCAACAGCCTTCATCGGCTCGACCTTGGAGCGCATGATGTTCGTACACCACTGGTGGAGCATCTGACGGACCACGTTGACCTGCTTTCGCTGCAGGATGGCGCGCAACTGCTCGCGGTACTGCCAGGCACGTGCCGTCCTGAGTGTCGTCAGCCGAGCGACCAGGGTCTGGAGCTCCT
>NZ_JBJNIO010000053.1:0-10897 GCF_056324145.1 Wenzhouxiangella sp. YN1 | reverse complement strand
GACCCCGGCGGTTCCCTCCGAGCTGTTTTCGTCCAGCGAGGTGGTCGACGCCGGCAGGTTGTAGAGCACCCAGTGAACGAAGCCATAGCTGCCGTTCTGCACCAGGGGCGCGTCCGGGTCGTGGCAGATCACGGCGAAGCCTTTGGTGCCCTCCGGAGCGCCCCGCCATGAAAGCGCCGGTGATACATCATCTCCCTCACCGGTATGCCGGCTCGGGATAGGACCGCCATCCTCGAAGGCTTCGCTGCTGAGGCGCATATCCGAGAGTGCAAAAACCATGGTAAATCTCCTTGGGTAGTTTTCCGCATAAGTCAGGGCCGTGCAGCCTGGTTATCGACCGCACACCCGTTATCAACCTACCTGTTAATCCTCGGGGCGGTGGCTCAGAAACACAAACACGCTGTTGCCCAGGACCCAGGAGCAACCAGGCGCTGTCCAAGATCGTGACGGGCTCAGATCAGATAGCTGTGCGCACGAGCGCCGTACTCGATTTTCAGCGCCAGAAGTCAGGAAACAGGACACGAATCAGCGTATCCGACAGCAGGGCAATGACAAACCAATTGCTGAATGCTTTGTCGTGCACGAAGCAGACGGTAGAGTACCAGCGAGGCCATACGGCAGCGGGATAGTCAGCCGGTCTTTCCGCAGGCCGCGGCCGCGACAGGCGCCGCAGCGCCGGGAGGGCGGGCTGGATGGCCAGCAGTATCAGCAGCATGACCGGCGTGAAGAATGACAGGCCGAAAATCATGAAAATCACAATGACGTAGGCCAGCAGGATCATCGCCATGGTGAGATACCGCGAAGCCGTCTCGCCGATGACTACCGGAAGCGTGCGCATACCTCTTTCAACGTCGTCGAAACGCTTATCGGTGTGCTTGCCTACGTTAACCGCCGCCACCACCAGACCAATGGGCAGACTGGCCAGAATCACCAGCCAGCTCCAGTGCGAGGTCAGTACGTAGTAAACGCCCCCAATCATCAACGGCCCCCAGATGAGGAGTATGGAAAACTCACCAAGCGCCAGGTTCTTCAGCGGGTAGGTATAGAACAACAGGACCATTGCGCCGAAGCCGAACAACCACCACACCGGGGCGGAAAAGTCGGTATAGAAGAGTGCGTAAATACCGGCCAGAGCGGCCACCAGCCCGGTCAGCCAGAACCAGACGAGCTGTGTCCGTCGACTCCAGAACCCCTGCGCCAGCGGATGAGTCGCGTACTGGGTGCGAAAGTAGTTGTCGTCGTCGATGCCGCGCGTGTAGTCGGTGTAGTCGTTGAGAAGATTGTTGGCGCCGTGGGCGACGAATAAACCCAGGGTCACGATGACCCAGGTCAGCAGGCTCATGAACGCCCCGGCTGTTTCGGCGGCCTCATGCAGGTAGCGCCAGGCCAGCAAGCCACCAACCGCGCAGGAATAAAACGTGATCATGGTGACTGCCGAGCGGGTTGCAATCAGCCAGCGCGACAGAAAGTCGAGGCTGTCCCACTCCGTCTTGTTCTCGATCATGATCAACCGGGAAAGCGACTTCTTCCACATTGCGACGGCGTTTTCCATGGGCATCATCAGGAGTTCATTTCAGCAAAACGATGGCTGCTTGCCCTCGGGGCACGCACTGTGCATCATGCACAATTGTGTCATGAAGTGAGAATGAATGATGAAAACTGCAGGCTTGTTTGCCGCTGCGATCCTCAGCGGGGCGGTGTGGGCGGCGCCGCAGCCGTTTGACGCAAACGATCTTGTTAATCTGGATAGAGTGGGTGCCCCGGCGCTTTCACCAGACGGCGAGACGGCCGCCTTTGCCGTTCGCTCGACCGATTACCAAGCCAACAAGGCGGAAACCTCGCTGTGGACGGCTTCGCTGACGGAGAGGTCGCCATCGAAGCGCGTGGGCGAGGATGTTGGTGCAGCCGATCCGCAGTGGAGCCCGGACTCCTCCGGTATTTATTTTCTGGCCAGCGATGACGATATCAAACAGCTCTGGCACCTGCCGGCAGACGGCGACTCAGCCAGCCCAATCAGCAGCCTGCCGATTGATATCAACAGCTTCAGGCTCTCCCCGGACGGAAACAAAGCACTACTGTCCATCGACGTGTTCATGGACTGCAAGCCAGAAAATGCCCTGGCCTGCACCCGCAACCGACTCAAACAGCGTGCGGACAACCCTGCGACCGGCATGCTCTACGACCAGATGTTCGTGCGCCACTGGAGCCAGTGGAACGACGGCCGGCGCTCGCAGCTGTTCATTGCCGATTTCAACGATGACGGCACGCTTGGCCAGCCGCGCTGGCTGACGCCCGGGCTGGACGGTGACATGCCGTCGAAACCGTTTGGCGGCAGCGCCGAGTTTGCCTTCGCGCCCGATGGTGAAAGCATCTACTTCAGCGTCAGGCTGGCCGGCGCCAAGGAACCCTGGTCGACCGACTTCGATATCTACCGCCTGGCGCTGGACGGCTCTTCCGATGCCGAGAATCTCACCGCCGACAACGACGCTTGGGATGCCTTCCCCCTGCCCTCGCCTGACGGCCAGACGCTGTATTACCTGGCCATGTCGGTGCCCGGTTTCGAGGCCGACCGCTTTGCCATCATGGCACTGGATCTGAACACCGGAACAAGCCGCGAACTTGCTCCCAACTGGGATCGATCAGCCGGCCCCATGCGTATTTCCGACGACGGTAAAACGCTCTACACCAGCGCCAACGATGAGGGCAACCATCCCCTGTTTGCCGTCGACACCGCCAGCGGCGAGGTCGAAAAACTGCTTGGTAATGGCAAGGTTACGGGCTTCGATGTGGCAGGCAACAAGGTCGTTGCCGGCCATCAGGATCTGCAGCACCCGACCGATCTGTATCTTGTTGGCGCAGAAGCATCCGAGCGACTGACGCATTTCAACCAGGAAACCCTCAAGAACGTGCAGTTCGGAGAGCCTGAGTGGTTCTGGTTCGAGGGCTGGAACGACGAATCAGTGCAGGGCTTCGTGGTCAAGCCCGTCGGCTACGAAGAAGACCGTAAGTACCCGGTTGCCTTCATGATTCACGGCGGCCCGCAAGGGGCCCTGTCCAACGACTTCCACTATCGCTGGAACCCACAGACCTATGCCGGGCAGGGGTTTGCCGTGGTGGGCATCAACTTTCACGGCTCGACTGGCTATGGCCAGGAGTTCACCAATTCCATCAGCCAGCACTGGGGCGACCGCCCGCTCGAAGACCTGCAGAAAGGCTGGGCCGCAGCACTGCAGAAATACCCTTTCCTGGATGAAAACCGCGCCTGCGCGCTGGGCGCCAGCTACGGCGGCTACATGGTCAACTGGATCGCCAGCCAGTGGAACGAGCCGTGGCGCTGCCTGATCAACCACAACGGCATCTTTGACACGCGCAACATGTACTACGCCACCGAGGAGCTGTGGTTCATGGAGCACGAACACGGCGGGCCGGAATATGAAACCCCCGCGGCCTACGAAAGGTTCAACCCCATCAAGCACGTCGAAGACTGGAAGGTGCCCATGCTGGTCATCCACTCCGACAATGACTACCGCATTCCGCTATCCGAGGGCCTGGCGACGTTTACCGCCCTGCAGCGGCAGGGTGTTCCCAGCCAGTTCCTGCGCTTTCCCGACGAAACCCATTGGGTCGCCAAGCCGCACAACAGCGTCCAGTGGCACAGCACCGTCAACGACTGGCTCAAGCGCTGGACCGATACAGCTGAGGTCGATTGAGACAACAACCGCAAACTCCGGGCGCCCGAACGGCGCTCCGGACCGACCGGATCACCAAGACACCAGCGGACTCCGGCTTTGCGCTCGCACCCGCAAGCCTGAACGCGATCTGCGTCGCCGCCAGCTCAATCAAACCGGGGAGCCAACGGTCTTGAGCCCGCCCAGCGGCCCAAGGAAGTCATCTTCGGGATTGGTCAGATACAGCGCGCGAACAGCCGGGGCGTCGTGCCACGGCTAAACGCTCGTCAATCAATCAAGGTACGCCATTTGGGGAGGACGTCGGCTCCACTAACCGGCCTTGCCGGCTGGCGCCAATGCCGGGTTGCCAACCAACCCGTCACTATGGCTAATTGCTATTGATTCGATACCGACAATCAATTTGCTTAAACGGCTTGGAGAGCACAGAATAAATCAACATTGGTTTAAAGCATTGCTGGAGGACGACCATGAGCGATTCGCGCAAAAAGTCACAGTGCCCGATCACGCACCTCACCACCAACGCCGGCGCACCAGTACCCACCAACCGCGACAGTCTGACAGCGGGGCCACGCGGGCCGCTACTGGCCCAGGATGTCTGGCTCAATGAACGGCTGGCCAATTTCGTGCGCGAAGTCATCCCCGAGCGGCGCATGCACGCCAAGGGTTCGGGTGCGTTTGGCACGTTTACCGTTACCAACGACATCAGCCAATACACGCGCGCCAGGGTCTTCAGCGAAGTAGGCAAACAAACCGAAATGTTCGCCCGGTTCAGCACGGTGGCCGGCGAACGCGGCGCGGCCGATGCCGAGCGTGACATTCGCGGCTTTGCGCTCAGGTTCTACACCGAAGAAGGCAACTGGGATCTGGTAGGCAACAACACCCCGGTATTCTTTGTTCGCGACCCGCGCCAGTTTCCGGACCTGAACAAGGCCGTCAAGCGCGATCCGCGCACCAATATGCGCAGCGCCGACAACAACTGGGATTTCTGGACCCTGCTGCCCGAAGCCCTTCATCAAGTCACCATCACCATGAGCGATCGCGGCATCCCCAAAAGCTATCGCCACATGCATGGTTTCAGTTCACACGCCTACAGCTTCTGGAACGACAAGGGCGAGCGCTTCTGGATCAAGTTTCATATCGAGACCCAACAAGGCATAGAAAACATCACCGACAAAGATGCGGCCGAGCTGGTTGGCACTGATCGAGAAAGTCACCAGCGCGACTTGTATGAGGCCATCGAACGTGGCGATTATCCCAGGTGGAAGGTGTTCGTACAGATCATGCCCGAGGCCGACGCAGCCAAAATGCCCTACAACCCGTTTGATCTGACCAAGGTCTGGTACAAGGGCGACTACCCGCTGGTGGAAGTAGGCGAATTCGAGCTCAACCGCAACCCGGAAAACTACCATTCGGATGTTGAGCAGGCGGCGTTTTCACCTGCCAACCTGGTGCCCGGCATAGGCGCCAGCCCCGACCGCATGCTGCAAAACCGCCTCATCAACTACGCCGATGCGCAGCGCTATCGAGTGGGCGTCAACCACCATCAGATACCGGTCAACCAACCACGCTGTCCGGTCTACAGCAACCACCGTGACGGCACTGGCCGGGCCGACGGCAACTATGGCGACCTTCCGCACTATGAACCCAACAGCTACCGGCAGTGGCAGGCTCAGCCTGAATTTGCCGAGCCACCCCTGAAACTTGAAGGCGAGGCCAAACACTGGAGCTTTCACGAAGACGACGACAATTACTTCGAGCAGCCCGGCAAGCTATTCAACCTGATGTCGCCCCAGCAACAGCAGGTTTTGTTCGACAACACTGCACGCGCAATGGGTGATGCGGCCGAATTCATCAAGTTCCGCCACATCCGCAATTGCCACGCTGCCGATCCGGCCTACGGCGCGGGCGTAGCCAAGGCGCTGGGGCTGGATCTGGACAAGGCCCTGGCGTCCCAAAAGGATGACCCCATGTACGGCAATCCCCTGGTGGCCTTGCCTGTTTGATCAAGACCAGAGCACAGCACGGCAACTGCCAATAAACAGCTGCGGCCGGTTCATGACCGGTCGCAGCCATTCGCTCTGGACTTTCCCAAACCATGGGCCTTCAGCACCTTCACAAACCCGGCCGAATCCTCAACACCCAGGATTCGTGCTGAGCTCTCTACCAACGATTACCGGCCGAGAGGATGCCCTGCACGACGCCATCATGTCCACGAACCGCGTCCCTCATCAGCTTGGCAAATCGGAGGCGCTCAGAGACGCCCCGGTTTCGCTGATTTTTTCGGTAGAGCCGGTTCACCGAACACGCGCGGCGACCGCGCTGCGCCGCCGCTGCAGCAGCGCGACAGGAAGCGTCAGCAGCGAGGCCCCGGCGGCCACCAGCAGCGCGGTGGAGAACGACAGCCCGGCGGCGAGGGTTCCCACGAGAACGGATCCAATTCCGGTGCCAGAATCGAAACCGATATTCCAGACCGCGCTCGCGGTGCTGTACTCCTCCCGCCGCACCGCCGATAACGAGAGCAGCAGCGTGAGGTTCTGCAGGCCCCCGTAGGCAACCCCGACGAGCGTCATGCCGAGCAGCAGCGGCACCACGCGCGTGGCGGCGGGGTCAGTCACCGCCGCGGCCGCGAGCGTCAGGCCCGCGCCGGTGAACAGGATCAGCGGCCACACGAACGCCCGCGCGCCGTGGCGGTCGGCGAGCGCCCCCAGGCGCCAGCGGCTCAGCGCCGCAGCCGCCGTCAGCAGCGCCAGTCCGGCGGTGGTTGCAGGCGGGACCGTGCTCATCTGCGGAGCGAATGTGAGAAGCGCCCCGCCCGCAAGCGTCACGCCGATGAGGATAACCATCGGTGGCAGGAGCGCGCGGGCCAGGTATCCGAGCCGCCCTTCGCGGAGCCCACCTGCCTGATCGTGCTGCCCCGCGGCCTCCGGGGAGAGTGCCTCACCAACCGAAGAGTGAGTCCGTTCGTGTTCCCGCAGCACCCGCGCGAGCCGCGGCGTTGCCGTGATCGCAAGCACCGGCAGGGTTCCGATAGCAAACACCAGCCAGAATCCGATGGCGTCCGCAAGCCACGGCCCGGCCGGAAGCAGGAGCAGCTGGGGGCCCGCAACGGCGACACCATAAGCACCGATCGCTGCGCCGTGGCGCGCAGGCGGCACGAGCGTGGCGACCGCTGCCGAGCCGGTCACGGTAATGATCCCGAAGCCCACGCCGCGCAAAGCCGAAAGCCCGAGAATCCACAGCAGCTCGTCGGAGAACAGATGCAGCAGCGCGGGCCCGTTGAGCAAGACAAGCCCGGCGGCGAGCACCCGACCAGCGCCGAACCGGCGCAGCAAAGCGGGCACGAACGGCTGGGTCAGGATGGTCGTCAGCATCAGGATCCCGTTGACCAGGCCCGACCCGGCTTCATCCGCGCCGCCGCGCACGGCCCACAGCGGAGCAATCGGCAGCAGCGCGGAAAATCCGGTAAACCCGGCCGCGGTAACGATGAGCAGGGCCGGCATCCCGGCCGCCCTCCAGACAGACGCCGATGGGGAAAGTGAACTCATGGCCACTGACTCTAACCCGTCCTGGCGGGCCGGTGACAATACTCTCGGTGCAGAAGCCGTCAGCGCCAGATTGCCTTCGGGTGCCGGGTCGCCCGAGTGAGCTGCAGAGACTTCTGGATTTCTGGAAATAGAGGGTCTATGCTTTGTTTACGCCCCAAGGCTGCATCGCATCGAGACCTTCCCAATGCGTATTCTGTTCGTTTCTTTTTTGCTGCTATTGCTCATGCCGGTCGAAGCACCGGCACAGATGACTCCGCAACTGCGCGACCACATTGTTGCAGAACACAATCGCCTGCGCCGTGATGCGATCGGGCCTGGAGGGCCGGGTTTCGTTTCCCCGGTCACGGCGACGGCCATGCTCGAGATGGAATACGACATGAAACTCGAGTGCGTCGCTCAAGCCTACATCGAGACACAGGAGGGGGGGTTCACGCACAACCCGGACCGGAACCAGGATTACGCCGCTTGTGGCGGCTCCGGCGCGGTTGGCGAGAATTGGTATTCAGGGGCACCTGATTCGGGCGGCACCGCTGGCGGTGCCGTTAACATATGGACCGACTTTGTCTGGCCCGCATCGTCGGGTTATGACGGCTGCTCCGAGCGGCAGCGATATCATGGCACGGATGGGTGCTCCGGCATGGTCGGCCACTATACTCAGGTGATGTGGTCGAGCACTTCCAAGGTCGGGTGCGGCTATACGGCCGCTGCCGGGACTGTGTGCAACTATTCGCCCGCCGGGAACATTTACGGAACGGACCCTTTCGTCGTCGGAGAAGCTTGCTCGGCTTGCCCGGAGACACACCCGTTCTGCATCAACGGCCTATGTGCCCGTGAGGGCCTTGGGGATTTGATATTCTTCAGCGATTTCGAGCAGTGAAAACCAGGGCGCAGATGGGCGCCTCCAGCCCTTCAACCTGATTAGGGAATACAGTTCGCCGACATCTGTGTCCTGGCTTTCAGGAGCGCATGACCCGCGGACAGAGCCGCAGGGCCAGGGCCATGTCTCCGTCTTGAGTCAGGCGTAGAGGCGCGTCAGAAAAGGCTGCCTCAACCCTCAAACCCTGCCCACTTGAATGGCAGAGCTATCAGGATTGGAAATGCTTGACGAGATACTTGTATTCTGGTTCGACGAAATCGATCCAAATCAGTGGCGATGCTACGATCCGGCATTCGATGCCTTGCTGAGAAAGCGCTTTCTAGGCCTGCTTCAACAAGCCGCTGCCGGCGAACTGTTCACCTGGCGTGACAAAGCCAGAGGGCGTCTGGCTGAAATTATCGTACTGGATCAATTGTCACGAAACATCTATCGAAACACCCCGCTGGCTTTTGCCCAGGACTCAGCAGCGCTGGTGCTGGCTCAGGAGGCTGTATCCGCAGGCGTGCTGTCCGAGCTCGGCGAAGAGCAACGCAGCTTTCTGCTGATGCCGTACATGCATAGCGAATCCCGGACTATCCACATACAGGCGGAGACCCTATTCAGGCAGCACGCACCATCTCGATACGAGCCTGAACTGAGACACAAGGCCATTATTGATCGATTCGGTCGCTACCCGCATCGGAATGAGATACTCAACCGTGCTTCCACGAAAGAAGAAATTGAATTCCTCAAGTTGCCGGGCTCACGTTTTTAATAACTAGATGATGCCGAAGGGTGCGTTGCAAGCACCACACAATTACGCCCGCTGTACTTGCCTTCATACAGGGCTTGATCAGCTCGATCGATAAGGTCGTTGACACCATCGTCCGGGCGAGGATCAACCAGCCCGCCAATGGTCACGGTAACAGCGATGGCGTTTCCATCGACATCGAAGGGCTCAGAGGCAATGACTGATCTGATCTTCTCCGCCGCAACCTGCGCCCCTGCAGCGTCAGTGGATGGCAGTAGCACGGCAAACTCTTCACCGCCCCAGCGACAGACGGCATCCTGCACCCGAAGCGCGCTGCGAATACGGTCAACGACACCGCGAAGTATCGCATCACCCACCTCATGCCCATGCTCATCGTTGACTTTCTTGAAGTGGTCGATATCCAGAAACAAAAGAGAAAACTTGCTGCTGCTGCGCGCCAGGCTCGCCAGTTCATGCTCCAGGATCGGCAGGAACGCGCGGCGGTTTCGGATTCCGGTCAGATAGTCTGTCGCCGCGGCTTCCCTCAGCTCGACCTGCAACTTTTCCAGCTCGGCGTTCTTCTGCTCCATTAGCCGGTTCACGCGCTGGTTGGCACGATACCGATGTATCAGCATTGTCAGCATCGCCAAAAGCGACAGCAGCAAGCCCGCACCGAACATCAGCATGATGCGCTGCGTCTGTCGCTGTTTTTGCAACTGGGCCAGCTCGCGTTCCTTGCGCACATTGTCGAACAGCGCGCGCATCCGTTCGATCTGCTCCGCACGCTCCTGTGACATGCGCTCTTCTCGGATCTCGGAGGCCTCGTGCAGCAGCGCCAGCGCGACAGTCGGCCGACCCTGTGCTTCCTCCAGCTTCGCCAGTTCCCGGCTTGCAGTTTCTCGAGCACGCAGATTGCCAACTTCCGCCGCCAGAGTACGCGCACGTTCAAAATGACTGCGCGCTTCATCGACGCGCCCGAGCTTTCTGAAGATTACGCCAAGATTGGACAGAGTCTCGGATATGCCCTGACGATCGTTGATGGCTTGGTAGTGCTCAAGCGCCCTTTGATACCAGTGCACCACGTTCTCTGGCTCGCCCTTGCGCTCATAAGTGGCGCCGATATTGTTCAGAATTCGTGCTACCGACTGGCGCTCGCCCAGCTGTTCCATGAGCGCAAGGCTTTCTTCATAGGCCGATAGCGCTGCCTCGAAATCGCCGCGCACAGTATGAATGTTGCCAATGTTTGCGAGCTGTCGACCTGCCCCTTCGAAACCATCGATCTCCTCGAAGGCCGCTTTCGATCGACGATAGTAGTCGTAGGCGTCGTCGTAGCGCTCTTGATAGAAGAACAGGGTTCCGGTTGACGACAACACTTCGGCCATGCCTCGGGCGTAACCAGCCGTTTCAAAGCCTGATTGTGCCGATTGATAGGCCGAGAGCGCTGCTTCGAAGTTATTGGCTGCAAGATGAATGTCACCCGCTGCCTTCTGCGCCTCGGCCAGCAACCTGCCGTTGGCGTTGCGCTCAAACCACGTGACCGCCAGCCGGATTTCGGCGATCGCTTCATCGTTTGCCGCGAGCGCGCTCAGCGCTTCGGCGATAACGACGCGGGCTTGTGCCAGCAGCCTCTCGTCAGCGTCATGCGTCGCTTGCTCGCGCACTTCACGCGCAATTGCCAGCGCCCGGTCGGGAGCTGAATCCAGCAATTCCCTGGCTGTTTCCAGTTCAACGCTCTGTGCCAGAACCAGCGACGAAACCAGAAGCAGCAACCACGGCAGCCGACGCAGGGTACGCACTGCGGCCAGAACCTCAGGCAAGGCCGCTGTACCATTCAGGGATGAACCTCTCACCACATCAGTCGCGCTGATAGGTACCCACCAGGCGGTTCATACCGAGCAGATGCGGCTCGACTTGTTCGAGCAGCTCGGCCATCGAGAGCCCGGCAGGCAGATCGGTGGCCTTGTCCAGCGCCAGCACCCAGAAATAATAGCGGTGCACACCGTGACCTTCCGGCGGCATCGGGCCACCGTAGCCCGACTTTTCCAGATCGTTGACC
>NZ_JBJNIO010000052.1:0-10255 GCF_056324145.1 Wenzhouxiangella sp. YN1 | reverse complement strand
ACGAGGCTTTGAAAAGGGGTAGTGTTTCACCCATGGCGTGTTCTCTTTCTGTCGTGGGATTAGTGCCTTAACACTCTGATTATACGACAGAAATTGACACGCCATACCTCTTTCTAGCCCGCATTGAAGAATAAGGGGGGGGTTAATCGAGCCGGCTTGAAAACAAGTCAATAGTCGCGCTCGCCCTCGGAAAACCCAACGCGTAATGCAGCACACGCCGTCGACAAAAGTAAACCGACTTGTCTGCTATTAGAAAGAATCCATCAGCTTGGCACCGGGCTTGTTCAACAACCGGATCAGGTCGTGGCTCGCTTCGCTCTCACGACCTATCCTTATTCGTTATGTTTGACTTGAATGCAATGAACTTGGGATAGCGGCCAGACCGTGGCCACAAAGCTTACCCCCAGTGCCGATACTACTTCGACGCCTGAAGCGACAATATACCTAACGTACAATGCTGCTTTCCTCATAATATTACCCTTCTTGCCAGGACAGCGGCCTGGCTCCGATATTGTTAGCAATCGCTTATTCACATAAGAAAAAACAACCAATACAAGAACGGCAACTGAGGACAAGGTAAGTGGGAAGGGAGTTGAACCCAAACCGCTACCCGCTAACCCAAGTTCACTGATCGTTTATTTAGCAACTCCTTGCAAACATGACTAGTAGATCTGTGGCCAATTGTTACGATATGTAATTTTCGAACGCTGTGCTCGAACATTCGCCAATACAGTGGCGCGAGTGCGGTATGCGTCTGGTGAAAAAACGGAAGCAGGGTTCGCTATTTTTGCTGTAAAATCGCAGTTCTCGTTCATGCCACTCCCAGTTCGAATCGGTTCGATCGGATTAACTCAACCGCCCAGTCCCTGACCAAATCGGTCCGTATTGTGATCGAAAGTGGCCGGGAGCCAAGTTGGCTGATCACGACCAGAGGCTGAGAAACAGGCCGTGATTGTCCGAAGGTGGCCTAGGCCTGATACGCCCAATTGGCGAGGTGGTCCTCGATGTGTGCTTCCAACGCCAGTACGTGACTGATCGCGCTTGGTCACGATCATTCTCCCTCTGATTGCCCAGCGATTCGACCTGCCCCTTCCCAACATGGGCCGAATCAAAGGCAAGGCTAGCACACCATATGGATCATGTGCCAGTGTGCCTTTTGGTGCCACAAGACCGGCTCACGCCGCCTTGCGGACCCGCGGGGGGCGGCTAAGGATGGCAGATCGGTTGCCTTGCCAAGGATCCCGTACGAACCGATTGAAACTTTGCTTGGCTTTTGACGGACCCTTAAAAACCTCTCTGGCTGTCATCCGGCACAACACGAGAGCTCTTTGACGTCACGGGTGAACGTCTGCGCCGCCAGCTTCAAGCCCTCCACCATCGTCAGGTATGGGAACAGTAGATTGGCTAGCTCATCGACCGTCATTCGCTGCTCAATGGCCAGCGAGGCGGACTGAATCAGTTCGCCGGCATGGCCGGCCACGGCCTGCACGCCGATCAACCGTCTCGAATCGACTTCTGCCACCAGTTTGATGAAGCCGCGCGTGTCGAAGTTGACCAGGGCTCGTGGCACGTTCTCCAGATCCAGGGTGCGGGTTTCGACCTCCATGCCCTGGCGTTCGGCTTCGGCCTCGGACAGACCGGCCGTGGCCACCTGGGGCTCGGTGAATACCACCGCCGGCATGGCGCGCAGGTCGAGCGTCGCATCGCCGCCGGTCATGTTGATCGCGGCTCGGGTCCCCGCGGCCGCGGCTACGTAGACGAGCTGCGGCTGGTTGCTGCAGTCACCCGCGGCATGGATGCCGGCAGTGCTGGTTCGCATGTGATCATCGACGATCACCGCACCGCTCCTTTCGGTCTCCACGCCGATGCTATCCAGACCTAGCCCGTTCGTGTTGGGCGCCCGGCCGGTGGCAACAAGCAGTCGATCGGCCTTGAGCGTGCCCTGCCCGGTCGCCAGCTGAAATTCATCGCCGACATGATCGACCCGATCGGCCTCGGTGTTTTCAAGCACCTCGATGCCTTCATCCCGGAAGACGCGCGTCAGGTGCTCGCCGATGGCCGGGTCTTCGCGGGACAACAGCGTGCTGCGCGCCAGGATCGTGACCTGGCTGCCCAGACGCGCGAAGGCCTGGGCGAGCTCGACGGCGACGACCGACGAGCCGATGATGGCCAGGCGGTCGGGGATCGTTTCGCTCTCCAGAGCCTCGGTGGAGGTCCAGTACGGCGTGTCCGCCAGGCCCGGAATGGGCGGGATCGCGGGATGGGCGCCGGTGGCGATCAGGCAACGATCGAACGTCAGGTGCTGTTTGGCCCCGGATTCCCTTTCGACCGCCAGCGTGTGCCGGTCGACAAAGTGCGCCTGGCCGCGGATCACTTCGATGGCCTCGTGCGTGTCCACAATGGACTGATACTTGGACTGACGTAGCTCCTCGACCCTGGCCTGCTGCTGGGCGATAAGTCGCTTGCGATCGATCCTTGGCGGCGTGGCGGAGATGCCGTCATCGAAGGGGCTGCCCAATCGCACGTGGGCCACATGGGCGGCCTGGATCATGATCTTCGACGGCACGCAGCCGACATTGACGCAGGTTCCGCCGAGCGTGCCGCGCTCGATCATGGTCACCCGGGCGCCCTCTTCCGCGGCCCGAATCGCCGCGGCGAACGCGGCGCTGCCGCTGCCGATGATGGCGATGTGCAGCCGGTCCCTGTCACTCATCGCTTTTGCCATTGACCGTGGCGCTGAACCCTGCATTTTCGATCGCGGCGATCAACGCCCTGGAATCGGTACGTGCCGGGTCGAATACCACGCGTGCCTGTTTGGTATCGAGATCCGCTTCGGCCTCGTCGACGCCATCGACGCCGTTGAGCGCGCGCCGGACGGTGATCGGGCACATCGGGCAGTTCATGTCCGGCACCGACAGCACCACTTCGCGGCGCTCGCTTTCGCCTTCGGCAGCCGATGACTGCGCTTCCGCCGGGTCACTGCAACCGGCAAGCAGCAACAGGCTTAGAACGACCGTCGCCAAGAGCGCCAGGCGATCGTCAGTTGAATCAAGTCTCATGGACATGGCTTGTTGTCTCCTTTGATGGGTTTCAATTGAGGATGGCGCCAAGCAAGTAAGGGGCAATCGCAGACAGCGCCACCAGGCTGGCAATCACCCAGAACAGCACGCGATAGGCGCGCCTGACCGTCGGCACGGCACAGACCTCGCCGTCGGCGCAGTCGGTCCGCGGCCGATACAAGCGGCGCCAGGCGAAAAACAGGGCCACGGCCGCGGCACCGATGAACAGCCAGCGATACGGATAGAGCGCGTGCAGGTTGGCCAGCCAGGCCCCGCCCAGGCCCAGGGCGACCAGGACGAATGGCAGGATGCAGCAGGCCGAAGCCAGTGCCGCGCCCAGCCCGCCCAGGGCCAGTAGCCCCTTTTCGGACTCAGCCGAATTGTCGTTGGGATCGCTCATTGCCTCGAAACTCCTTACGGGTCGCCGTTAATGATGAGCATAAACCCGTACCTTGGTACGGATGCAAGGGCGTCCTGCCAGCAACTCCGTGCTAGCCTTTTCCCGTACCTGGCTACGGAATTGGAGCGTCGCGATGGACGGAAAGGACAGACAACTCACCATCGGCGCACTCGCCGGGGAAGTCGGTGTCGGCGTCGAAACCGTGCGCTTCTACCAGCGCCGCGGGTTGCTGCGCGAACCGCAACGTGCCCACGGACGGATCCGCCGCTATGGGCCGAACGACGTCGAAAGGCTGAACTTCATACGATCGGCCAAGGAACTGGGGTTCAGCCTGGACGAAATCGCCGAACTGTTGCAACTCGACGACGGCACGGACTGTGACGAAGCGCGCTCGCTGGCCGAACACAAGCTGGCCGACGTGCGGCAGAAAATCGTCGCGCTCAAGCGCATAGAACGTGTGCTCTCCGACCTGGTTCGCGAATGCCGACAGCAGGAAGGCAACATTCATTGTCCACTGATCATGTCGTTGCGCGAACGTTCAGCGGAGAGCAATCATCTCGAATAGAGACGCTGGAAGTGTGCCGATCATGGCCAACCGGCGAGTGCTCAGCGTCGCCCTGGTTCTTCAGTCCGAGCGAAACGGGTTTTGTTTGCTGAATTGCCCTCTTCCAGGTGCTCAAGAATGGGGCAGTGATTGCCGTCGCCGCGGCAGATCGAGGTGAGCAGATCCAGCTCGGCTTCCATACGCTGGAGTAGCTCCATCTGCTCACGTACCGCCTGGTGCTTGCATGCCGCCAGTTCCCGCACGGCCCGGCTGCTGCCAGTGGGGTCTTCCCGGAAACGAAGCAGCTGACCAACCTCGTCAAGAGAAAAGCCGATGGCCTGGGCATGCTGGATGAAGCGAATCCGGCCCAGGTCTCGTTCCCGGTAGACCCGACGGCCGCCGGAGCTGCGGGCCGGCGCAGGAAGCAGTCCAATCCGTTCGTAATAGCGCAGGGCATCTGCGGACAGGCCCGTCATTTCCGTCATCGCACCAATAGACCAGGCCATCAACCTCCCTCCTCCGACAGTGCCTGCTCAAGCACTTTCTCGAGCTGGGTCGGCTTCAGGCGGCCGGCAGCAATCAGCCGACCGTTGAGGACAAGCGCGGGCGTTTGTCGCACACCCGCGGCCACCGCCGCGTCGAGATGCTCGACGACATTGCGCTCCTGCACCGGCCCGTTCAGCTTCAAAGCTCGGACGGCCTCCTCGACTACAGCTGCCGCGCCCCGGCAATAGGGGCAATGTGGCGCGTAATAGAGGTGTAGATCCGCTCGCATTGGGCTCGTTCCCAACATAAAGCTTGACCTTGAGTGTACTCCAGGTACTACGCTGCCCTCAATGATGCCCATATCGAGGGCGCTGGAACACTGCCGAAAGGAGCAACCTCATGACACGATGTACTTGTGCCGCCATTTTTCTGGCGGCCATGCTGCTGGCGCCGACCGCTTTGGCCGAGGGCCACGGGCCGGTCTTCGCGCTGGCCACACCCACCCTGGGCAAGGGCGGAGCCAGCAGCGACACCGTCATGATGGGACTGCGCACCGAAGACGGTAGTGCCCCGACCACGCTGGGCCAGATGTTCGGCTACGGGCTCAACGAGGATCTTCAGTTCAATTTCCGCTTTCCCCTCGCCCGCAGCGGTCGCGCGAATGGTCTGTTGCCCAATATGCGATCCGGAATGATGGGTGCGCCACGCGCTACGGAAGCTCAGTTGATGTGGCGCTTTCACCGCCGCGCCCCCGCCATCGGGACGCGTCGCGAAAGCACGCTCCATGTCAGTATTGCCACGCCCGATCAGCCTAAGCGGCGGGATCTGAACGCTGGCGAGTCGCTGAATGTCGCGGTGGCCACCGGCTACGCCTCCCGCCAGACTTACTGGTGGCTGTCGGCCGGGGCCGAAACCCACCGCGAGAAACGCGGCGACCACCTAGGCGATCTTTACTATGCCGGCGCGGTTTTCGGTTACCGCCCGAACTTTTTCCGCAGGGATGACGCCCCGCTGGATTTTCGCTGGTTCGCCGAGGTCGTGGCGGAATTCCCCCAGTCCGATCAACGCGACGGCCAAACCCTGACCGACACCGGGGGTCGGCGCCTGCTCGCCGGACCGAGCTTTCTGGCGCTGAGCGGGCCATGGGGCCTGTCGGGCGGCGTCTTATTCCCCTTGCATGAAGACATGAACGCCGCGGAACCCGATGAGCGCTATCGGGCCAAGCTGGTCGTAACCTACTGGTTCTAATGAGGACAACAAACTATGCGTATGAAGTCATTATTCCTGTTGCTGACCATCACCCTGGCCAGTCCACTGTCAGCGTTGGCCGATGACGCTCTGTGGATCAAGCAAACGGCCCACGGCATGGATTGCGCGCCTTGCGCCTACTCCGTGGAAAAGGCGCTGGGCCAACTGGACGGTGTGAGCGCGGTGGAAGTGAGTCTCGAAAACGGCATCGCCACGTTGAGTCTGACCGCGGACGCGGAACCGGACATGGCCGAGATCCGAAAAATCATCAAGCGCAGCGGATTCACGCCACGAGCCGCAGACGTCCGGCTCGAGGGCCGGCTGACGAGCGTGAATGCCGAGCGCCAGCTGGTCGTGGGCGAACAGCGGTTCACGCTTGAACCCACCGAAGCCGTTCCGGCCGGTCAGCTTGATGCCGTGCTCGACACGCGGCTTGTCATCACCGGCCGGGTACCAGAAGACCAGGCCACGCTCATCGAAGTGAAGGGCATTCAGCGGCGTGAATAGTTGATTGCCCCTGCTTGCTCTATATTTAATCTACAAGAGGTGAAACACAATGAAACCGATTCAAACCTTGTTGCTGACTCTGCTCCTGACGCTAGCCGGAACGGCCTTGGCCGACACCACTCACTACCTCATCCAGGTTGAGGGTCTCGCCTGCGAGCTCTGCGCCGAGAACGTCGAAGGCCGGCTGCAGGAAGTTGAGGGCGTGGTCGATGACTCCATCGACGTCAATGTCGATACCGGAGAAGTGCGCCTGAACGTGGAAGCCGGCACTGAGCTGAGTGATGAGCAACTTCGGACCTTGTTCGAAGAGGCGGGGTTTACCTACAGGGGCAAGACAGCCGAATCGGCTGATTCCGAGGGCTGATCTTGTCTGATGGGTTCACAGCTTTGACGCTCACCATCTAGGACCCGGTTCCCTGGAGGAACCGCCGTCAACTAAGGAACAAACTGCATGTGGCTTCGATTTCGCGAAAGCGTGACCACCTGGCTGAGCCTGATGACCACCACCGGCACCCTGCTCTGCTGTGCCCTGCCGGTGATGTTGGTGAGCCTGGGATTCGGCGCTGCCGTGGCCGGGCTGACCTCTGAACTACCCTGGCTGATCGAACTCAGCCGGCACAAGGAATGGGTCTTTGCCTTTTCTGCCGTTATGCTCGCCCTGGCGGGCTGGTTAATCCGCCGGCCGGGTCGCACCTGCCCGGCCGATCCGGTGCTGGCGGCACGCTGCGACCGTCTTGACCGGTGGAACCGCCGCGTCTGGTGGACAGGGATCGCCCTGTGGTCGACGGGGCTGTTCGTGGCCTACCTGGCCCTGCCGTTGCGAAAACTCTTCGAATAGAATCCCATCGCCCACGATACCTGGTGCCCTACAAAACTTGTTCACGTCGCCTTGCTGCCTTTGGGGAACGGCTGAGGATGGCAAACTCACGGGCCTGGCAGGGGCTCTGTACGAATTGTTTCCAACCTTGCTTGGAATCCGACGAATTGTTGCCAACTTTTCTTGTTTCCAAGCTCGATGGGCTTTTGCAAAACCATACGATCTAGTATGTTTCCAACTTTTGTTGGCGGCGCTACAGAAAATCAATAAGTTATGGCGTGCTAAGTTTCAACCTTTTCTTGCTCGTCTACTGAAACCCTTCCCACACCATGCATCTGTGTTTAAGTTCGCCGCCTCATTGATGTTCCGGTCTGCAGAATCCATCACGCACTTCCGAAAGAAACGTCTTCAGCTCCCTGTCGGACGCCTGCTCCGATTCGATTCCGAAAGTCCCGGCCAGGTGAGCGAACGACGCTGCGCCCAGCTCGGATGGACGCCCTGCCCGATCAGAATACTCTGGCCCGCAGAAGTCGCGGAGACTATCGAGCCGGCATTGAAGCCGCGTGGTCAGTGCCAAAATCGGCCCTGCCCACGTCCGAGAATGCCCGGTTGAAGAAAACCAGCGCATCGGCGCCGACCTGCTGGTGGACTTCATGCCGGTCGATCCCGCGCGGATCCTTGCAAAGCTCGCGCACCAGAAGACGCCCTTTCAGGCTGCATGGCGCAAGAAAGGTGTAATGAGCGACATCTGGCAAAAGCAGCAGCTCTGCATCAGGGATGGATTCCCGGATCGGCACGGCATTGACTTTTGCCAGCGCCTGATCGTCTCTATCGCCAACAACGATTCGAACCGGAATAGAAATACCGCCCAGACTCTGCGCGTCGAGCGCCGGACCGAGCACTGGCGCAATGGCATAGGCCGCTTGAACTCGCTCATCCAGCCAGGATTCGTTCGAGCGCTCTATCGATGTCCTGGCGCTTTCATCCTCCTCCACCAGCCGCTCTACTTCCGACATGGTGAACGGCGCTTCAGGCGGCAGGCTGCAAACCGGGTCAGCCGGGTTGTCGGCACAATAGCGTTGCCATTGATTTCGGTCGGTACGGGCGCCGGCGGTAGCCAACGCCGTATACCCACCAAGAGAAAAGCCTGCGACGCCAATTGTGGAAGTGTCGATACGGTGTCCGAATCTAGAGTGAGCGAGCAGTTTGTCTATCACGACGGATATATCGCGCGCTCGTTCCCACCAAAGCGCAAAGCCTTGCGGCGCATAGGCGTCTTCTGCCGCGGTGTTGCCATGGTGGTTTACGGCGGCAACAAGGTATCCGTTAGACGCCAGATGTTCAGCCAGCCAGGAAAGCTGCGCCGCGGCACCGCCTGTGCCGTGGGACAAAACGACCAGAGGAAGCTGCTCGGGCATGCCAATCATGTCGGCACCCTGCGCCGTCCAGCCAGCCCGAAAAACACCAATGCGCCACTCGCTTTCCGAAGCCTCCGCAGCGGCTGGATACCAGATCGTCGTCTGTAATGGCCGACTCTGTGTTCCTGTCCAGCCATGCCGTTCATTATCCACGAACGACTCAAAGGAACGTCCAACAGGATTGGCCCTGTCGGGTGGCTCTGCACATGCAGCCAAAAACAAGCATGCGGCTGCGAGAATTAGCTTGAACAAAGAGGGGCTCATTTTCAGCAACGGTTCGTTATAGTGATTCGATATCTTTGAGCGTGCGTCCGTTTTCGGTTTTCCAGGCCGTAAGACCATTGGCGTGCCCACCGTGAATAATTGCAGCAGCCGCGCTCGCTCTCGAAAAACACCACGCGCCATGCAACCCGCGCCGCCCTAAAAAGCAAACCGACTTGTCTGCTATTGGAGAGGGCACATCAGCTTGCGCCCCAGGGCTTGTTCAGCAACCAGATCAGGCCTTGGCTCGCCTCGCGCTCAGGATCTATCTTTATTCCTTAGAAGCGCATTGACGGTTGACTAGGCGGCTTAATGACCTCGTATACCTTTTCTACCTCCAGCATACGCGGCTGCAAAATGGAGGCGAAGCCGCAATGTAGTAGCTGTCGCGTGTCTGTGATTGTTAGGTTTCGGCATCTCCGACCTGCCATTGCCCCGTTTGGGCATTGCGCTGGTAGCTCTGGCTTGCCGGGTAGTCGTTTCCAACGGCACGAAATATACGAACAATCTGCTCCCGCGAAACGAAATAGAGCCGATTACTACGCGCTCGGTCGGAAGCTACAAATACACCCTCAACGGCCTGTGATTTACCAATATCGAACACATGAATATAGCTATGGACGAACTGATTGCAGAGGAAGATCAGATCTCTTGTCTCACTCAGAGGCCTCTCCAGATTGAATAGCTCATCAACTTCCCACCGATTGAAGTAATCTACTTTTCTCCCAGCTTCAATCTAGAAATATCGCAGGTCAAAATTCATGGTCTTGGTGCTGCTGGAGACCTTGAGAGTATCCAATAGCTTACGAACAGAATAGAAACCAATCAGAATTTCGCGTTCCACGCGGGCTAGATTATCACCCTGCTCTTCCTCGCCAATTCTGATTGCCGATATAAAATCAGCTGCTGCCAGCAATGGCTTCTTCCAATACGAGGATTCATAAATCATGAGATAAACCTAACGCTTGGCTTTGCGGCGTACCGGAGCGCCAGCGTAGGTGCGTCGACAACAGCCACTAGTTAGATTTTATCCCGCGTGTGCGCAGCATCAATGAATCGCCCCAGGTTTTCCGGAGACCTCCGGTTTTGAGTCAACCCGCCCTGCCCTCGCCAATCTTGGTCGAGGCTAAAGGCAGACTAGCATGCCCGCCTGAGCTTGCGCCAGTGATGGTCTCACCACCCTTTCAGGCGGCCCTACGCTGCCAACAGCCACGTCTGGCGCGTGCTGAACTGCTCCGGATTACAGAGAATGCTCGCGCGTATGCTGAAATAACCTGGACGCCGTCTTCCGATGTCAGGCGTTTTGGAAAAGACTCTCCTCGACACGGAGCTTGAAGTGATCAAGGTGCGGGCCATGATACGGGCGCGGTCAGGGCGGAACGTGTCAACATATTCCCAACACATCGGCGACGATTTCTATGTAACAACCTCGGGCAGCTCGGCGCTGACCGGTGTTGGTGAGACTTCGAACGCACCTGGTGTGCCGAGTAACTCCGTTGCGGTCTGACCATCGTC
>NZ_JBJNIO010000051.1:0-399 GCF_056324145.1 Wenzhouxiangella sp. YN1 | reverse complement strand
TCCCGCAGCCCCGGACTTGATCCGGGGCCTTCCGAGTGCCGGTAGCCTTGGCAAGAAGATCCCGGCTCGAGGCCGGGAATACGGTATCCAATCAGCCAGCTCCGGTCCCGCAGCCCCGGACTTGATCCGGGGCCTTCTGGGCGCTGGCGCCACTGGCAAGAAGATCCCGGCTCGAGGCCGGGAATACGGTATCCAATCAGCCAGCTCCGATCCCGCAGCCCCGGACTTGATCCGGGGCCTTCTGGGCGCTGGCGCCACTGGCAGGAAGATCCCGGCTCGGAGGCCGGGAATACGGCGGCCAACCAGCTAAGCCTTCACCACCAACCACTCATCCCGCCACGACCAGGCGATCATGCCGCGGCAGATACAGCGCCGCCTTGATATCGGTTTCGCCCATCT
>NZ_JBJNIO010000050.1:0-420 GCF_056324145.1 Wenzhouxiangella sp. YN1 | reverse complement strand
GTTCCAGGCTGTCCGTCGGCGATGTAACGCCGACCTACGCGGGCCGCCAGCAGCCGATCAGCGCCGAAACCACCCGCCGCCACACGTCACCGGATCCCCCCGACACGCCACACCTGCCGCCAACCACGCGAAGGTTGCGGTTACATCCGCGACGGACGACGTTTCAACCCAGAGCACTCGTAGCGCACACGCGCCCGGAACCGCTCACCTCGCCCGTCGGCGATGTACGCCGACCTACGCAGGCCGCAACAACCCCTCAGCGCCGAAACCCCCCGCCGCCACACGTCACCGGATCCCCCCGACACGCCACCCCTGCCGCCACCCACGCTCAGGTTGCGGTTACATCCGCGACGGACTCCTTTGCAACCACGAACCCCCGTAGCGCACCCCCGCCCGAACCCGCACCCCGCGCCCGGCGGC
>NZ_JBJNIO010000049.1:0-322 GCF_056324145.1 Wenzhouxiangella sp. YN1 | reverse complement strand
GCACACCAATATCACTGTCGTCGCCTTCCAGCGCCTTCAGAGACGAACCGGTAATCACCGGCGTGTCGTCGCCCGGAAAATCATAGTCGCTGAGCAGCTCGCGAATTTCCATCTCCACCAGCTCGAGCAGCTCGGCGTCGTCAACCATGTCGGCCTTGTTCATGTAAACAAGAATCGCCGGTACACCCACCTGACGAGCCAGAAGAATGTGCTCGCGCGTCTGCGGCATCGGGCCGTCAGCAGCGGAAACCACAAGAATGGCACCGTCCATCTGCGCCGCACCAGTGATCATGTTCTTCACGTAGTCGGCGTGACCCGGGCA
>NZ_JBJNIO010000048.1:0-1039 GCF_056324145.1 Wenzhouxiangella sp. YN1 | reverse complement strand
CGGTCAGCTGGACCGGCCCGGATGAACACAAGGACTACATTGCCGTGGTCGAGGCCGGCGGCGGCGTGCGAGACCATATCAACTACACCTACACCCGCGATGGCTCACCGCTGAAGCTGACCATGCCGCCAGAGGCCGGCGATTACGAGATCCTCTACGTGCAGCGCCAGGGCCGGGAAGTGCTGGCGCGCCAGCCCATCGAGGTCACCGCCGTCGAAGCCAGCGTCGCAGCCGCCGGCTCGGCCGCGGCCGGCGCCACCATCTCCGTCGAGTGGACCGGACCCGACTACGGCAAGGACTACATCGCCGTGGTTGAGGCCGGCGGCGGCGAACGAGACCATATCAACTACACCTACACGCGCGAAGGATCGCCGCTGAAGCTGACCATGCCGCCAGAGGCCGGCAACTACGAGATCCTCTACGTGCAGCGCCAGGGCCGGGAAGTGCTGGCGCGCCAGCCCATCGAGGTCACCGCCGTCGAGGCCAGCATCGCAGCCGCCGGCTCGGCCGCGGCCGGCGCCACCATCCCCGTCGAGTGGAGCGGGCCCGACTATCATCGGGACTATATCTCGGTCGTCGAGGCCGGCGGCGGCGGACGAGACCATATCAACTACACCTACACGCGCGAAGGCTCGCCGCTGAAGCTGACCATGCCGCCAGAGGCCGGCGACTACGAGATCCTCTACGTGCAGCGCCAGGGCAGGGAAGTGCTGGCGCGCCAGCCCATCGAGGTCACCGCCGTCGAGGCCAGCGTCGCAGCCGCCGGCTCGGCCACGGCCGGCGCCACCATCCCCGTTGAATGGAACGGGCCCGACTATCATCGGGACTATATCTCGGTCGTCGAGGCCGGCGGCGGTGGACGAGACCATATCAGCTACGCCTACACCCGCGAGGGCTCGCCGCTGAAGCTGACCATGCCGCCAGAGGCCGGCAACTACGAGATTCTCTACGTGCAGCGCCAGGGCCGGAAAGTGCTGGCGCGCGTGCCCATCAAGATCAACACTGCAGAGGAATGACGAACTTGTCTCAGCTCATGCAC
>NZ_JBJNIO010000047.1:0-409 GCF_056324145.1 Wenzhouxiangella sp. YN1 | reverse complement strand
GTTACATCCGCGACGGACGACCTTTCAACCCTGATCACACGTAGCGCACACGCGCCCGGAACCGCTCACCTCGCCCGTCGGCGATGTAACGCCGACCTAAGCCGGCCGCCAGAACCCGTCCGGGGCGTAACCCCCCGCCGCTCTTCCGCTCTGTGTTGGGGGGGGGTGGTTAGGGGCTGATCCGGTGGTGGCGGCCGGCGTAGGTCGTCGTTACATCGCCGACGGGCGAGGTGAGCGGGTCCGGGCGCGTGTGCGCTACGTGTGATCTGGGTTGAAACGTCGTCCGTCGCGGATGTAACCGCAACCTACGCGTGGTTGGCGGCAGGTGTGGCGTGTCGGGGGGATCCGGTGACGTGTGGCGGCGGGTGGTTTCGGCGCTGATCGGTTGTTGCGGCCTGCGTAGGTCGGC
>NZ_JBJNIO010000046.1:0-492 GCF_056324145.1 Wenzhouxiangella sp. YN1 | reverse complement strand
GCGCTGCGGCGGTCTTGATGCGGCGGCTTCGGTGTGCATGTGAGGTTGTGAGGAAGAGCCCGGCGCTATGCCGGGATTTCTGTATCCAATCCGCGAGCTGCGTTCCCGCAGCCCCGGACTTGATCCGGGGCCTTCCGAGTGCCGGTTGCCTTGGCATGAAGATCCCGGCTCGAGGCCGGGAATACGGTATCCAATCAGCCAGCTCCGTTCCCGCAGCCCCGGACTTGATCCGGGTCCTTCCGTGTGCCGGTTGCCTTGTCACGTAGATCCCGGCTATAGGCCGTGATTACGTTATCCAATCAGCGAACTCCGGTCCCGCAGCCCCGGACTTGATCCGGGGCCTTCCGAGTGCCGGTAGCCTTGTCAAGAAGATCCCGGCTGGAGGCCGGGTATAGTGTATCCAATCAGCCAGCTGCGGTCCCGCAGCCCCGGTCTTGATCCGGGGCCTTCTGGGCGCTGGCGCCAATGGCAATTAGATCCCGGCTCGAGGCC
>NZ_JBJNIO010000045.1:0-333 GCF_056324145.1 Wenzhouxiangella sp. YN1 | reverse complement strand
GCGCGTAGGTCAGCACCCGGCCAGCAAAGTCGAGCAGCTCACGCCCAGGCTGTGGAAAGAGCACTTCGCCAGCAAGCCGCTTGTATCAGACGTGCAGTGGATCGACCAGTAACGGTCGGGAATGAACGCTTACCTTTCGCTGAACGGGTTGTCGTTGCTGACTCTCGGCCTCGAGAAGCTGCGCTCAACGCCTAGGTCGGACAACAGATCACCGAAGCTGTGCGCGATCATCGGCGAGCCGCGATCCTGGTGGACGATCAGCTGATCGGGCTCGATGGCCCGCCTCGACAGGACCTCGCGGAACAGGTGACAGGCCAGGCCAGCGTTCTCCTT
>NZ_JBJNIO010000044.1:0-394 GCF_056324145.1 Wenzhouxiangella sp. YN1 | reverse complement strand
CTTTATGGCGATCCGGGGTGCTGATCATTCGTCCTCTCCGTCCCCCCAGATCGCCCGGGCTTTTTTTGACAAGGTGAGCAAGGCCGCCGTCTCGGCCAGCGCCTTTTCCTTGCGCGCCAGCTCGCGCTCGAGTTCGCGCGTGCGGCGCCGCTGCTCGCGGTCGGCCTTGACCTGCTGACCACCGCGCTCTTCGGCCCAGTCGTTGGCCTGTTCGCAGGCACGGCGCCAGGCGGCCAACTGCTCCGGATACAGCCCGCGCTTGCGGCAGTACTCCGAGCGCTCGGAGGCGTTCATCGGCGCGGTTTCAATCACGGCGGCGAACTTGTCCCGGGCGCTCCAGCCCTGGGCGTCGGAGCCGGCGTCGGGGTACAGCTCACCACGGTCCCGAGCCTGC
>NZ_JBJNIO010000043.1:0-698 GCF_056324145.1 Wenzhouxiangella sp. YN1 | reverse complement strand
TCGCTGGCCTTCGACACCATCTATGCGGAAGGCCAGCGGCGCTATGTCGAGTCGCTTTCGGCCTACGCACGGCAGTTCCTGTCGATGATGGAAAAGCCCGATATCGACCATATCGAGGGCCTGTCGCCGGCGATCTCCATCGAGCAGAAGGCGGCCAGCCACAACCCGCGCTCGACGGTGGGCACGGTGACCGAGATTCACGACTACCTGCGCCTGATGTATGCCCGGGTGGGCACGCCGCGCTGCCCCGAGCACGGCGAGGAACTCGACGCCCAGACGGTCTCGGAGATGGTCGACACGGTGCTCAACCTGCCCGAGGGCAGCAAGCTGATGCTGCTCGCGCCCATTGTGCGTGACCGCAAGGGCGAGCATTTGCAGGTGTTGCAGGAGCTGCGCGCCCAGGGATTCGTGCGCGCGCGTGTCAACGGCGAAGTCATCGACCTGGACGATGAGCTGCCGGCGCTCGAGCTGCGCAAGAAACACACCATCGAGGCGGTCGTCGATCGCTTCAGGGTGCGCGAAGCTACCGGGTCGGAGTCCGGAGCAGGCCTGGCCCAGCGCCTGGCCGAAAGCTTCGAGACGGCGCTGGCGCTCGCCGATAGCCTGGCAATCGTTGCGCCCATCGAAGATGACAGCGACATCGAACAGATGCTGTTCTCGGCGCGCTACGCCTGCCCGGTGTGCGACTACAGCCTGTC
>NZ_JBJNIO010000042.1:0-412 GCF_056324145.1 Wenzhouxiangella sp. YN1 | reverse complement strand
CCGAGTAGCTGTCGGCATCGGCACACGCACTCCTCGACGCGCCACAAATATCTCCGAAAGCGGCATAAGTATTCCCGAAGGCGCCAGAGGTATTCCCGAGAGCGCCAGAGGTATCCCCGAGAGCGCCAGAGGTATCCCCGAGAGCGCCAGAGGTATCCCCGGACTCGATCCGGGGCCTTCTCGCTGCTGGCGCCTTCGGATGGGAGGTCCCGGCTCTGCGCTTCGCTTGGCCGGGATTTCGGGGTGATGTGAGCGCTTCGCCGCCGGCACCTGTATCCCCGGACTCGATCCGGGGCCTTCTCGCTGCTGGCGCCTTCGGCTGGGAGATCCCGGCTCTGCGGCCGGGATTACGGGGTGGGTTGAGCGCCTGTCCGCCAGCGCCCGTATCCCCGGACCTGATCCGGGGCCGGGA
>NZ_JBJNIO010000041.1:0-470 GCF_056324145.1 Wenzhouxiangella sp. YN1 | reverse complement strand
GCGCTCCAGCGAGCTCGCGGCTGCGCCGCTCGGTTCGAACTCGATTGTCGATTGTCGGGAGTTCGAATACGACTCCGGCCAGCGTAAGGAGGCCTGAAAAGTGTCCGGGCTGTTGGAAGGAAATGGTGCCGGCTGAGAGATGGCAGCGGCCGCTACGCGGCCTGGCCCTTCGGGCTGTCGCTGCGCTCCAGCGAGCTCGCGGCTGCGCCGCTCGGTTCGAACTCGATTGTCGATTGTCGGGCGTTCGAATACGACTCCGGCCAGCGCAAGGAGGCCTGAAAAGTGTCCGGGCTGTTGGAAGGAAATGGTGCCGGCTGAAAGATGGCAGCGGCCGCTACGCGGCCTGGCCCTTCGGGCTGTCGCTGCGCTCCAGCGAGCTCGCGGCTGCGCCGCTCGGTTCGAACTCGATTGTCGATTGTCGGGAGTTCGAATACGACTCCGGCCAGCGTAAGGAGGCCTGAAAAGTGTCC
>NZ_JBJNIO010000040.1:0-300 GCF_056324145.1 Wenzhouxiangella sp. YN1 | reverse complement strand
CCTCGGAGGCCTTGGCGATGACATGGAATTTGTCGAACGTGATCCCGGCTTTGGGCAGGTGGTCCGTGACGCCTCGGATGAAGGCCGGCGACATGTCGATGCTGCAGCTGTCGACAGCATTCGGGTCCCCGCCATGGGCTCCTTGGCGTTTGTTGGGTTGCGGGGGCTGTAGAATAATGCGGATCGGTATATTAATGGTATGCGATGTTTGGTGTTGAGATCCCCCATGGGGTTTTGCCGTGGGTCTAGGATGTAGCTCCAGACCCTGGTCGCTCGGCTGACGACACTCAGGACGGCACG
>NZ_JBJNIO010000039.1:0-2264 GCF_056324145.1 Wenzhouxiangella sp. YN1 | reverse complement strand
GCGCTCCAGCGAGCTCGCGGCTGCGCCGCTCGGTTCGAACTCGATTGTCGATTGTCGGGAGTTCGAATACGACTCCGGCCAGCGTAAGGAGGCCTGAAAAGTGTCCGGGCTGTTGGAAGGAAATGGTGCCGGCTGAGAGATTCGAACTCCCGACCTACTGATTACAAATCCCGTTCAGCAGGGTCCAGTACAATCCAATGAAATCTATCTTTTCTCACATATCACTGATATTACTGACCAAACAGTCTAAACAGGTCTGACAACGACCATTGCAAGCCGGCTCAAAATAGACCAGAATTAGACCAAAATAGACCGCCTGGCCAATGCAATGCCCAGAAGACAAACTACCACCATTACCGTTCGCCAGCTGGAAAGCCTGAAGCCAGGACGGGCTCTCAACGAGCCATTGGGCTACGGCGCGGGCGCACTTCAAGCCAGGGGCACCAGGAAAGGACCGCGCTTCTACTACCGCTACGGGACGCCCCAGCGGAGAATTCCACTCCCAATGTACGACTCGGAAGGCCTCCCATTGAGCTTGGCCAAGGCCCGGACAGCCGCACGTCAGCTCTCGTCCCGCTATCTCGAGTTGCACGCGGAAGGCAAGGATCTTGCCGAGGTACTGGAAAGAGAGCGCCAGGAGGCAGCTCGGCGCAACAACTCTGAGCCAGACGAAGGCTCCCGCGCCAGAACCTTCGGCGCTCTGATAGAAACTTACGTCAGAGAGCTGCAGTCAGCCGGCAAGGCCAGCGCTGACGATGTAGAAAACACTGTGGAAAACCACATTGCTCCTCACAGCGCGATCTGGCAGAAACCCGCCGCAGAACTGTCTCTCGATGACTGTCTGGAGATCCTGGAGCCGCTGACCACATCGGGAAAGCTGACGACTGCACGAAAAGTGAGAGCCTATATTCGCCGGGCCTACGCACTGGCCCTGCGCTCGCGAACCAGCGCCCAAGCCAGCGAATACCGCCAGTTTGGCATCGACCACAACCCGGCGGCCGACGTTGCAACCATCGAGGGAGCGAGCAAACCGCGTGAGCGCCACCTGAGCCTAAGCGAGCTACAGGCACTGTGGCGACGAATCAGCTTGCCGGACGAACCAATTGGGCCGCTACTACGGGCCCACCTGCTTTTGGGAGGGCAGAGATTGGCGCAACTTCGCCGGGCGACGGTTGAAGACATAGCCGACGACCAGTTGACACTGTGGGACCGGAAGGGGAAGCGACAACAGCCCCGACGGCACATGGTTCCAGTTCTGCCCGAAGCGCAAACGGCCATCGACGAAATGCGTGGTGCGAAACTGGGGACGTACCTGTTTACGCTCACTCACGGGGAGACCCCGGCCGACCCAAGTCGAGTCGGGAAACTCGTCAGGCGCCTGTCGGAGAAGATGCTCTCTGCTGGAGAGTTGACCGGCCCTTTTTCACTTGGTGACCTGCGCCGGACGGTAGAGACCCGACTCGCAGCCGCTGGATTACACTCTGACACACTCGCCCAACTGCAAAGTCACGGGCTGTCAGGTGTCCAGTGGCGGCACTACAACCGACACGACTACTACGCCGAAAAACTCTCTGCCCTCAGAACGCTCCGGGATCTCTTAACGGCAAACGGAGAGCCGCCTCTGTCAGGATAGTTGTCGCCTCCTCTAGAATGGTCTCTAAGAGGAGTTGCCAATATCTTCGTATTACAGTCAACTAACGTGAAGTGATTTAGTTTCATAAAAGTGGGAGACCAAAGGTGAAAAGCTGCTTACTTCTTGCGTGCATTGCACTTCTTTTCTTCGCCGTGGTTATTCTAAACACATACGTGTCTTCTGTAGACTTGCGGGCACGGGAGTACATTCTTCTTCTTCTGTTTATGCTTACGTTTTGCCTTAGTGCAACCTTTACTGCAATTCGTGAGTGTGTAGACTGGCCGACACTAGATTCGGAAATTGCAACACTAGCACGTAACTGTGGTTGGATATCATTTGCCTTGTTTGTCTACTTAGTAGCTCAGGTTGCGGATTATTCCGACATTGAGGTATACGCTTTTTCCCCTGTCTCATCGCAAAAGCTTTGGGCTCTTATTCCCCTAGGCATATGGGCAGCAAGTATCTCGGTCTTTGGAGTCTACAGATTGTATAAACCCCCCTTATTCTTCAATGCGGGCTAGAAAGAGGTATGGCGTGTCAATTTCTGTCGTATAATCAGAGTGTTAAGGCACTAATCCCACGACAGAAAGAGAACACGCCATGGGTGAAACACTACCCCTTTTCAAAGCCT
>NZ_JBJNIO010000038.1:0-281 GCF_056324145.1 Wenzhouxiangella sp. YN1 | reverse complement strand
CACCAGCGCGATGAAATGATCCCGCACCGAAGCGGCGATGCGATTGTTGCCGGGCCGGCCACGATGCCTTGAGGCCAGGCCTGCCGCCCCTTCGGCGCGGAAGGCCCGAACCAGCCGCTTGACGTGGCGAACGCTCAGCCTCAGATGAAGCGCCGCCTCACGCTGGATCAGCGTGCCGTCAACCACCTTCCGGATGACACCCACCCGATCCAACTCCCTGTGACTCATGGCAATCGTCTCCCGATCCATGGCCCCGCTCCTTGTCAGAACAAAAAGGGGAC
>NZ_JBJNIO010000037.1:0-337 GCF_056324145.1 Wenzhouxiangella sp. YN1 | reverse complement strand
AGCCCATTCGACCGCTCTGGCACCTCTCCTAAAACTCCAATTGTTCCAGCCAATTCAACCGCCTCGCGGCGGGGGGGGGGGGGGGGGGGGGGCGGGGGGGGGGGTGGGGGGGGGGGGGGGGGGGGGGGGGGGGGGCCCCCCCGGGGGGGGGGGGGCCCCGGCCCCCCGCCGCGCCGCCGGGCCCCGCCGCCGGGGGGGGGTTTGGTGGGCGCGGGGCGGGGGGAGCCACCCCCCCGCGGCGGGGGGTTCCCCCCCCACCCCGCGCGGCCCACCCAAACGCCGGCCCCCGGAGCGGGCCGACCACGGCTTCGAGCAGGCGAACATGGTCGGGATGAAC
>NZ_JBJNIO010000036.1:0-349 GCF_056324145.1 Wenzhouxiangella sp. YN1 | reverse complement strand
AACGCCTTTGACTTTGACTTTGATTTAAACGTGCCGAAGCCGGGCCGGCAACCCCCCCCGCCCGGGGCCCTTCCCGGAAAAACACCACACAGTAGCAACAATCCCAGGCCCACCCCACGCGGCATGAAGAACCCGGCGGGGCCCGGGGCGCCTGCGGGGTGTTTAACCGGCCCCCCCCCCCGGGGGGGCCCCCCCCCCGGCCCGGCTTCGGCACGTTTAAATCAAAGTCAAAGTCAAAGGCGTTCCGCCCGCCTGCTGCGCAGGCTGATGGCGGGTCACTTTTTTCCAGAGCACAAAAGTAACCAAAAATTGCTCCTCAACTTCAAAGTCCCACGCTTGATTGTTTCAG
>NZ_JBJNIO010000035.1:0-339 GCF_056324145.1 Wenzhouxiangella sp. YN1 | reverse complement strand
TTTCGTGCTCGGCGTTATCGATGGCTGACTCTTCGCTTCTTCGAGCTAGGGCGTGCTTCTCTTGTTTCGAACCGAATTGTCTATTGTCGGAGGTTCGAATTTTGCCTCCGGATACGAAAAAAGCCCCGTCACCGGCGGGGCTATCTCTTGAATCTGGCGCGCCCGGAAGGATTGCAGACTCAGACCGCCAGCGACCTCGCCCCGTCGGCTATCCCTACGATCATCGTTGTCGATTGTAGGAGGTTCGAATTTTGCCTCCGGATACGAAAAAAGCCCCGTCACCGGCGGGGCGCTCTATTGAATCTGGCGCGCCCGGAAGGATGCGTGACGCAGAGCGGC
>NZ_JBJNIO010000034.1:0-1592 GCF_056324145.1 Wenzhouxiangella sp. YN1 | reverse complement strand
CCTTTGTCGAGCACCTGGCCGATGCCGGAAAGCAACTCCCCGGCCATGTGCGGCAGGCCTTCGATGGCTACCTGCAATGCGGGCGGCTGGAGCACGGATTCCTGCGCCTGCGCTGCGACTCCTGTCGCGCCGAGCATCTGCTGGCGTTCAGCTGCAAGCGGCGCGGATTCTGCCCCAGTTGCGGTGCGCGGCGCATGGCCGATGGCGCGGCCTGGCTGGTCGACCAAATCTTGCCTGAGCGGCCGATTCGTCAGTGGGTACTGAGCCTTCCCTTTCCCATGCGGTTTCTCCTGGCCACGCACCCCGCACTTATTGGCCGCGTGCTCGGCATCGTCTATCGGGTCATTGCCGGCCACCTGATCCGCCAGGCCGGCTTTACGCAGCAGTCGGCGCGCACGGGTGCTGTCACGTTGATTCAGAGATTCGGCTCAGCACTGAATCTCAACATCCACTTTCACATGCTGTTTGTTGATGGGGCCTACCTGGTGACCCCGCCTCACGACAACCGACCCCGATTCCAGTGGGTGCGCGAACCGACGTCGGCCCAAATGACGCAACTGGTCCACACCATCGCCCGCCGGGTGGGGCGGCTCCTGGAGCGTGAAGGGTTACTGGAGCGCGATACCGAGCAGCTCGAGTTTAGCGATGTGCGGGACGAAGAGGACCCGATGCCTGATTTGGTGGGCCACTCCATCACCTACCGTATTGCCGTGGGCCCGCATCGCGGACGCAAAGTATTCAAGCTCCAGACCCTGCCGACTTGCGATGAGGAGGATTGGGCAACTGGCGGCCCCGGAAACGTGGCTGGCTTCTCTCTACACGCCGGTGTCGCGGTCAAAGCCTGCCAGCGCGACAAGCTCGAGCGGCTGTGCCGATACATCTGCCGTCCTGCCGTTTCAGAAAAGCGCCTGTTCCTGACCGCACGCGGCGACATCGGCTACACGCTGAAAACCCCGTACCGTGACGGGACGACCCACGTGATCTTCGAGCCGCTGGATTTCATCGCCCGGCTGGCGGCGCTCGTGCCGCCGCCGCGCCTGAACCTGACCCGCTTTCACGGGGTATTTGCACCGAACAGTCCTTACCGGGCTCGTATCACGCCGGCCCGCCGAGGACGAGGCGGCAAGCCGAAGAGGCCGGGACCGTCGGAAGATCGCACACCGGTCGAGCAACGCTCGGCGGTGCGCTGGGCGAAGCGCCTCAAGCGGGTCTTTCAGATTGATGTGGAGACCTGCCCGAGTTGCGGGGGCACGGTCCAGATCATCGCCTGTATCGAAGACCCGCCGGTGATCGAGCGGATATTGAATCACCTGGCCAGCAAGGATCTGCCCGGCCTGTGGACGGAAAGTCGTGCGCCGCCTGTCCGCGTGCATCGCGCCGGCAGGCCGGCCGAGCGTCCCGGCTTGCATCACTGAAACGCAGGAAACCAATTCCAGGCCGCGTTCCATTCGGGCGCGGCCCGGCGGCGCTCGTGCCGGATAGGCCCACGCCGGCAAAAACGGGGCTATAGGGGCTGCTCGATTGGCTCCGACAGTTAGGAATCGGACGGAATTCGGCGTGCAGGGGACTTTGGTAAGGGTCCGGTGCCGGCC
>NZ_JBJNIO010000033.1:0-324 GCF_056324145.1 Wenzhouxiangella sp. YN1 | reverse complement strand
AGCGGGAAGACCCCGGATCGAGTCCGGGGATACGGGTGCTGGCAGCACAGCGCCAAGCCACCCCCGAAATCCCGGCCACAGAGCCGGGACCTCCCATCCGAAGGCGCCAGCAGCGAGAAGACCCCGGATCGAGTCCGGGGTTGCGGGTGCTGGCGGCAAGGCGCTCACACACCCTCCGAAATCCCGGCCACAGCGCCGGGACCTCCCATCCGAAGCCGCCAGCAGCGAGAAGACCCCGGATCGAGTCCGGGGATACGGGTGCGGGCGGCAAGGCCCTCACCCACCCTCCGAAATCCCGGCCACAGCGCCGGGACCTCCCATCCG
>NZ_JBJNIO010000032.1:0-281 GCF_056324145.1 Wenzhouxiangella sp. YN1 | reverse complement strand
TTGCTGACGGACTTCTCGTCTTCGATTGGAATGGGCGGCTCGCCTTCGGCTAGTAGCCGGAAGGGGAGCGACTGCCCCTTGCTGAGCACGGTCACGCGACCGTCAAAGTGCTCGCACAGCGTCACGAGGCTGCCTCTGAGTCGGTAGCCCTTGCCCTGGCCGGTGATCTGGTATTCGCGGTTGTGGAACTGGCAGGTGAGGTTCTTCGACAGCTTGCGGGTGTGGTGGATGGAAAAGATCTGATCGAGCTCGCCGGCGTCGTGCAGTACGGGCCGGTGGGC
>NZ_JBJNIO010000031.1:0-2428 GCF_056324145.1 Wenzhouxiangella sp. YN1 | reverse complement strand
TGGATTCAGGAATGGAACTGTCGTATCGTTGCTCATGGCGGCATTCTCCTTGTCTGAAATCAGTGACTTCGTCATCTCTAATTTCAGCAGGGGTTGCCGCCGCTTTCAAGTCAGCTCATACACCAGATTTGATCGTAGCTCCAGCGCTCCTTACTTTTTCGCAAAGCCGGTGCAGTCAAATGGCTTGACTTCCCAGACGCGCTTCTCTACATTTGTAGTTATCACTGCGACAAATGTAGAGAAAGCGCCGATGTCGAAAGATCTCTCAGATTTTGAATTGCAGGTGCTTCAGGTGTTTTGGCAGCGCGGTCGCGTCTCCGCACCGGAAGTCCACAAGGCGATTCAAAAAGCGCGTCCGGTTACCTATTCGACGGTAAAAACGATCATTGATCGCCTGCAGGAAAAAGGGGCCTTGCAACGCCGTGGCAAACAAGGTCGCACTATTTTCTACGAGCCTGCTATCGAGCGCGACCAGATGTCGCGCCCCCTGGTAGAGCGCTTCGTTGATCGAGTTTTCGGCGGAAACAAGCGCCCCCTGTTAAGCCACCTCCTGGAGGAGGAGCGGCTCGACGCGTCAGACCTTGAGTACCTCGAGAACCTAATTGCCCGCAAGAAGAAGGAGCTGGGGGAACCGCAATGACAGACTACCTGCTGCTTAACACGCTCCTTAGCGTCCTGATTGCCGGGATCCTCTGGAGCTACCGGGATGCCCCTCCCCGTTGCCGTTTATGGATTTGCCTGCTGGCCCTAGGGTGCTGGCTGGTGCCTTGGCCGCTGATCGATTTGAGTCTTCTGATGCCGGAGACTGTATCTGCGCCAGTCCTCGTGTGGTGGGAAGCTACCGGTGTCGTAGCGCAGGCGGCGAATCAAGACCCCACTCGGCACTGGATCAACCCTCTCACACTGTTTCTGTTTGTAGGCGGGCTTGGCCTGATGGTTTTTTCAATGCGGCTTGTGGCTCAAGCCCTGCATCTGGAGAGACTGGCAGAGGTTTCATCGTCCGGTGAGGACCTGTGGCCGGATACGGGCGTGTCTCGTCTGCCGGGAGTGCGGGTGCGCATCGTCTCCGGCTTGAGAAACGCCTTTATCAGCGGATACAGGAAGCCGGTTATTTGGGTGGGCCAAGAATTGGTTGCCAGCGATGCCTTAGTGGGCGTACTACGACACGAGTGCATGCACATCCAACAGAAGGACAACTACTATCGCCTGTTCCTTGGCGCCGTCCGCCACGCCTTTTGGTGGAACCCAATCGTCCACTTCTTCTCTGCCCGTGCTGACGAGTACATCGAACTGAGCTGTGATCGCTGCTGCCAAGAGGTCGATCACAGATACCAGACACATTTAGCCAAAGCTCTCTTACAGAGGAATGCTAAAGCCTACGCCGGGCCGACGGATTCGCCCTTTTTAGGCGGGACGCGGTTCAACCTAGAAAGAATAAGACAACTGGACCAGAGGTGTACCATGACATATCGGCACATAATCTTCGGAGCTCTCGGGTTTCTACTGAGCGCTTTCATTGCGGTTTCGCCTTCTCTTGGAGGCTCAGTGGAAAAGCAAGAGGAGGAAATATACGAGCTTCATGTGACAACAACGGAAGAATCGGAGAAGGGGCGCAACACAACAACCGTAAATACAGAGTTCCGGGGCGGCGGCGAAGCCGTAGACGCTATGATTGAACTCGCTGATGAATTGCCGGTGGAACTCCACCAGGAGAGTGCTGAGGGGCGCCAAATTCTGCGTGTAACAAGTCCCAGCAACGCCCTAACCCATGAACTGATGTCGGTCTTCGAGAATACCGAATTAAGTTACTTAACAAGTATGGGGGCTCCGCATGAACCTGTATATTCAGATGCATCTCTGCAGGTTGACGCCAGTGTCCAACTGAATGATCAAGCCCCAGCAACAGTGACACTGATTTCCGAGAATGGAGAGTGGAGCGGCGTCTCCGTAAAGAACCTCGTACTGCGTGTGAAGCCGCAGATAATAGACGGGGGCGACCAAGAACAGGTTCTGATCGAAAGCGAAATAAGTCAACGCCAGGACGGAAGCCTCCTTGTGCTTAACAAGCCTAGGCTCCTTGTAAATCTTGGAACTGAGGCCGTCGTCCGGTTCTTTGATGAGCGAAATGAACAGCTAATCACATTGCGTTTTACGGTCAAGAATGCATAGAACGAACGACCGGCCGCGCGAGTTGTATTTGGCCAGGAGAACCTTGCCCGGGCGCCTACGGCGTCCAGGGGCGTCAGTTTCAATTCGGCAAATTTAAGGTTTCGTGACGCGTAGGTGAGAGTTACTGTCAAGTCTGGTGTATGACCACTGGCTCATCAAGCGGCGTCCCTGCTGATTTTGCGTTCATCTATTCCGTCGATGAACTTCACGCCGGCAACGACATCGGCCAGTTGCCGGAAGCCCCGCAGTCTGCGCCAGC
>NZ_JBJNIO010000030.1:0-350 GCF_056324145.1 Wenzhouxiangella sp. YN1 | reverse complement strand
CCGCCACCCGCGCCGTCGCCGCCACCCCCAGGCCGCGAACCCAGCGCCAGGGGGTATCCTATCGCGATCTGTAGAGCGCTCCCACTAAAACCACCGCAACCCTTTCCTTTGGCGCTACCTCAAGGTCGCGAAGCCAGCGTTCGGGCGGAGCTTTCGCGATCTGGAGATCGCTCCGACCACAACAACCGCCACCCGAGCCGTAGGCGCGAGCTCCAGGTCGCGCCGCCGGCGTCCCGGCGGTGATGATCGCGGTCCGGCGAGCGCTCCCACAAACAGAACCGACACCTGAACCGGCGGCTGGTCCTCCAGGTAGGGTACGCCTCGGCACTGCGGTTCCTATCGCGTTCTGG
>NZ_JBJNIO010000029.1:0-541 GCF_056324145.1 Wenzhouxiangella sp. YN1 | reverse complement strand
TCATGAATACTTTGTCCTGTTGCTTGTTTGCGGCCATGCGAAACGCCTTCCCGTGTCAGTTGAACAAGCGGGCACGCTTAGTGGCAACCGGACAGAATAGGTGCCACCGGCCGCCCGAAGTCATTGTCGTCTAATCCCAGCTTATTCATCAGACTGCCTCTGTCACGCTGAGTCAAGCCGGCTTTGAGGGATTTTGGTCCCCCAGCTTGCAGGTGCGGCTCGATGGTGGGTCTGGATTGCATTCCTTCGCCAGGATTTGGCAGATTGGAGGCTTCAGAACCGAATGATTCAGTGATACGGGCACAGTAACCCCTGGCTCTGTGTCGCGCCTGATCGTATTGCAGAGCAGAGAGCCGTCTTATCCCGGTACCCAGCGATCGCGTTGGAGCTTTTGCCACAGGTGCTGCCAGTCCCCGGCCACACTCCAGGCCACGATGAAGGTCAGCCGGCGGGCCTTCCTGGCCACACGGGCTGCGGCGCGCAGCAGCCGCTCCCGGAAGCGGCGCAGACTCCAGCCCTGACCGGTGGCCTGCTCCATGAC
>NZ_JBJNIO010000028.1:0-442 GCF_056324145.1 Wenzhouxiangella sp. YN1 | reverse complement strand
CCGCCACGCGTGGCCAGGCACGCCACGTCGCCCGTCGGCGATGTAACGCCGACCTACGTTGCCCGGTGCGTGGGCGGTTCGTCGGCGGCCTGCATAGGTTGCGGTTACACCCGCAACGGACGAGGTACCGGACCGCCCCCGACGTCAGCCACGTGTGGCCAGGCACGCCACGTCGTCCGTCGGCGATGTAACGCCGACCCACGGCGTTGCCCGGTGCGTGGGCGGTTCGTCGGCGGCCTGCGTAGGTTGCGGTTACACACGCGACGGACGAGGTACCGGAGCGCCCCCGACGTCAGCCACGTGTGGCCAGGCACGCCACGTCGCCCGTCGGCGATGTAACGCCGACCTACGTTGCCCGGTGCGTGGGCGGGGCTCGTCGGCGGCCTGCGTAGGTTGCGGTTACACCCGCAACGGACGAGGTACCGGAGCGCCCCGACGTCAG
>NZ_JBJNIO010000027.1:0-420 GCF_056324145.1 Wenzhouxiangella sp. YN1 | reverse complement strand
CCGCCCCGCGAAGCGGAGTGGCTCGTCTGTGTCGGGAGTTCAGCCTTGTGCTATTCCGATCTGGATCAGGTCCGGCGATACGGGAGCTGGGCCGCGGGCACTACCCCCGAATTCCCGGCCAGCCCCGTCACTCCCGAAATCCCGGCCAACCCCGACACTCCCGAAATCCCGGCCAACCCCGGCGCTCAGGAAGTCCCGGCCAGACGCGCCCCGCCCGACCTACCGGACAGCCGCTCCACTCCCGACATCCCGGCCAACCGCGCCACTGACGAAGTCCCGGCCCGCCGAGCCACGCAGGACGTCCAGGCCAAGCGACGCCCAGAGGCGCCACCAGCACGACGAGGGCGCCAGTCGCAACACGACGCCGGATCAGGTCCGGCGATACGGGGGCTGGGCCGCGGGCACTCCCCCCGACGTCCC
>NZ_JBJNIO010000026.1:0-317 GCF_056324145.1 Wenzhouxiangella sp. YN1 | reverse complement strand
CTGTTTTAGACCGTTTCATCACCGCAGGTGCGGGGAACACATGACTTTAAAATACTTCGAATATAAAATTACCGGTTCATCCCCGCAGGTGCGGGGAACACGTTAAATCGCCCCCCCCCAAAATACTATAGTACGGTTCATCCCCGCAGGTGCGGGGAACACTCTATCTCTATATTCTTGAAAATTAAGGAAAATTTCCGAACAGAAAATTTCACCAGATTTTTTTAGCGTATTGCATAATCAGATTGCATCTTGTCAATGATCCTTCTGGTGCAGAAATTACAACAATAACAATCAGTCCAAATCAAACTGTGTTC
>NZ_JBJNIO010000025.1:0-666 GCF_056324145.1 Wenzhouxiangella sp. YN1 | reverse complement strand
CCGGCAGGGCCTTGGCGCCCGCCGTTGCAGGAGCGATCTCCAGATCGCGATATGGTGCTGGTCGAAGCCGGTGGCTTGCGCTTGGTGATTGATCCCCCGCGCCCTGCGCGCCACCCGGCAGGGCCTTGGCGCCCGCCGTTGTAGGAGCGATCTCCAGATCGCGATACGGCGCTGATCGAAGCCGGTGGCTTCTGACGGTTTGATGGCCCTCTTTGGCCCGCAGCTGCACATCTCCCATCCGGGCTTCGACAAGTCAAAGGCGTTCCGCCCGGCTTGCTTCGCAAGCTCTTTGGGCGGGTCACTTTTTCCAGCGCGAAAAAAGTAACCAAAAATCGCGCTTCAAGGTCAAGGTCCAACGCTCGGTTGTCTGAGGAGATGGACGGCTGCGGGGGCTGGCCCCTTTGCGGTGCGGGCTTCGTGAGAGCCCGGCGGGTCGCGTCGTGCCCGGGATGGTTTCCGGAGATGGCCATGGGAGGGATCCGGTGGCTTGCGCTTGTGATTGATCCACCGCGCCCTGCGCGCCACCCGGCAGGGCCTTGGCGCCCGCCGTTGCAGGAGCGATCTCCAGATCGCGATATGGTGCTGGTCGAAGCCGGTGGCTTGCGCTTGGTGATTGATCCCCCGCGCCCTGCGCGCCACCCGGCAGGGCCTTGGCGCCCGCCGTTG
>NZ_JBJNIO010000024.1:0-344 GCF_056324145.1 Wenzhouxiangella sp. YN1 | reverse complement strand
AACCCCCGCGCAAAAAAAAAACCCCCCCACACTACACACTCCACAGTTGACAACAGCGACTGAATGAACATCCATAGCCACCGCATTCTGATCCTCGATTTCGGATCGCAATACACTCAACTGATCGCTCGCCGGGTGCGCGAGATCGGGGTGTAGTCCGAAGTGCTGCCGTATGACGCCGGCGACGAGGTCATCCGGGCTTTTGGCGCGAGCGGCGTGATTCTCTCCGGCGGGCCCGAGTCGGTCAGCTTCGACGACAGCCCGCGGATTCCGCCGCCTGTCTTCGATCTGGGCGTACCCGTGCTCTGCATCTGCTACGGCATGCAGGCGATGGCCAGCCACTT
>NZ_JBJNIO010000023.1:0-331 GCF_056324145.1 Wenzhouxiangella sp. YN1 | reverse complement strand
CCCCGACACGCCACACCAGCCGCCACCCACGCCAAGGTACCGGAGACATCCGCGACGGACGCCCTTGCAGCCCAGCACGCTCGTGGCGCACGCGCCCCCCGACCCGCTCCCCGCGCCCGTCGGCGAGGTAACGCCACCCTCGGGGGGGTGGCGGGCTGTGTGGGGGGTCGGGGGGATCCGGTGACGTGTGGCGGCGGGTGGTTTCGGCGCTGATCGGCTGCTGGCGGCCCGCGTAGGTCGACGTTACATCGCCGACGGGCGAGGTGAGCGGGTTTGGGCGCGCGTGAGCTACGCGCGGTCGGGGTTGAAATGTCGTCCGTCGCGGATGTAA
>NZ_JBJNIO010000022.1:0-334 GCF_056324145.1 Wenzhouxiangella sp. YN1 | reverse complement strand
GACCTTGATAAGTTCGTGATGCGTCAGTGCCTGCTCGACTTCGGCAATCACGTTCTCGCTGAGGCCCTTGTCGGCCACCATGACCACCGGATGCAGATCGTGGGCAAGCCCGCGCAGGTGTTTGTTCAGTTAATTGGACAGCGTCATGGCGTCGGTGTGTTGGAACAGAGGCCATTGATAACGTGAAAAGGCAGGCTGGAAGTGTGAAGTGTGAATTGTGAAGATGAGTGGGTCTGGGGTGGGGTGGGTATGTTGAGCGTGGGCTGGAGCCGTCATTTGGCACCGCCACGCTGCATTTGCCCCCAAAATCCTTCACACTTCACACTTCACACTT
>NZ_JBJNIO010000021.1:0-674 GCF_056324145.1 Wenzhouxiangella sp. YN1 | reverse complement strand
GATGAAGGCTGTTGCCAAGATGATAAGGCGACACCTCGATGGCATCGTCGCCTGGGTGAAAACACGCCAGACCAATGGCTTCCTGGAAGCGATCAACGGACTCTTCCAAGCTGCAAAACGAAAAGCCCGAGGCTACACGCGGCTGAGCACAGCACGGACGGTGATCTTCCTGCTGGCGGGGAAGCTCGACCTCCGAAGCATCAATCCGCATGTGCATGCTTAACCCACTTGGAATTCAACAGACCCCTATTTATCAAGTGGTTAATAAGCCATCATTGGCCCTCCTCAATAACTAGAAAACGTACTCATCAGGCCGGGTTGTGAGGTTATTGCCGGTTCATCTTCTTGATTTCCCCGCGCCCTTTGCTGGTTGGTGCCCGACCGTTGATTTGAACTGCGTGTCTTTGGCCGAACAGATAAGCTTCCGGGGCTCCGTCTTGCACAGGATTTCTCGGCACTTTAGGTGATCTCGGCCTGCTCCGAGTTGTTCTCGTTATATCGGCTGCCCGCCCTCGGTGGTTGTCAAGCTAGAAGTCGCCTTATCCATGTTCACGCAGCCTGATTTTCCGGCTGCTCTGCCTTCTCCGGGTTCAGCCAGACGGTTCCGACCGGTGACCAGTTCCGAGTATCTCCGCTCCAGCGCTGTGGGTGCTGGTCTCGTGCCGCCTGGTAGA
>NZ_JBJNIO010000020.1:0-323 GCF_056324145.1 Wenzhouxiangella sp. YN1 | reverse complement strand
GCAGCGAGTGGTGGCCACGGGGGTGATCGCAGATGTTTGCCGGGGTGCCAGCACCGGGGGCCTGCTCTTGAGGCCACATTCTGCTCTCACGCTTCTGTGAGCGCGGTCGGGGGCCCCACCGCCCCCCGCCCCAGGGGCGCCCCCGGGGGCCCCGGCCGCCGGGCCCACCGCAGCGGGGGGTGTTTGGCCCAGGCACGGGCGCCCCCTCTTTGGGGGCGCGGGGGGGGCCCCCCCGACCGCGCTCACAGAAGCGTGAGAGCAGAATGTGGCCTCAAGAGCAGGCCCCCGGTGCTGGCACCCCGGCAAACATCTGCGATCACCCC
>NZ_JBJNIO010000019.1:0-317 GCF_056324145.1 Wenzhouxiangella sp. YN1 | reverse complement strand
GCCCTACACGCATCCCGCACTTGATCCGGGGGCTTTGCTGCATTTGGTGCCTGCGGATGAGAGATCCCGGCTCTGCGGCCGGGAATTCGGGTGACTGGGCGCCGCGCCATCCGCACGCGCATCCCCGGACTTGCTCCGGGGTCGTGGTGGGAGTGGTGCCGGCGGACGGGAGATCCCGGCGCTGCGCTGCGCTTGGCCGGGACGTCTGAGTGTGTAAGCTCGGCCGGGAATTCGGGGTAGCGAGTTCGGCCGGGAATTCGGGTGAATGGGCGCCGCGCCATCAGCACGCGCATCCCCGGACTTGATCCGGGGTCTTG
>NZ_JBJNIO010000018.1:0-269 GCF_056324145.1 Wenzhouxiangella sp. YN1 | reverse complement strand
CGCCCGGCGCAGCAGGCTGGTCTTGGGCCGATCCATGCGCCGCATGTGCTGCTCACACCAGGCCCAGAAGGCCTGAACGACCGGCAGGGCGTGCTGGCTGCGATATCCGAGCTTGTTTCGGCCCGTCAGCGCCTGGTCGGGGCAACGCTGAACAAGCATCGCCACAGCGCCCACGTCAAGAGCTTTGGGCATGTCAACAACGGCTTTACCACCAGCGAGCTGTCCGGCCTGCTCGACGCGGCGGGATTGCGCTGCACGTTTTGCGAGGT
>NZ_JBJNIO010000017.1:0-359 GCF_056324145.1 Wenzhouxiangella sp. YN1 | reverse complement strand
GCCCGCGGCCCAGCTCCCGTATCGCCGGACCTGATCCGGCGTCTTGTTGCTATTGGCGCCTTCGTCGAGCAGATCCCGGCTCTGCGCTTCGCTTGGCCGGGAATTCGGGAGTGGCGAGGCTGGCCGGGAATTCGGGAGTGACGGGGTTGGCCGGGACTTCGGGGGTAGTGCCCGCGGCCCAGCTCCCGTATCGCCGGACCTGATCCGGCGTCTTGTTGTTATTGGCGCCTTCGTCGAGCAGATCCCGGCTCTGCGCTTCGCTTGGCCGGGAATTCGGGAGTGGCGAGGCTGGCCGGGAATTCGGGAGTGGCGGGGTTGGCCGGGAGTTCTGGGTGGTGGCGTCTCGCTTGCCGGCCTCA
>NZ_JBJNIO010000016.1:0-318 GCF_056324145.1 Wenzhouxiangella sp. YN1 | reverse complement strand
TGTTAGCCCAAAGCACTAATGTCCCCTTTCCACAAAGTTAAAGTGTCCCCTTTTTGTTCTGACAAGGAGCGGGGCCATGGATCGGGAGACGATTGCCATGAGTCACAGGGAGTTGGATCGGGTGGGTGTCATCCGGAAGGTGGTTGACGGCACGCTGATCCAGCGTGAGGCGGCGCTTCATCTGGGGCTGAGCGTTCGCCACGTCAAGCGGCTGGTTCGGGCCTTCCGCGCCGAAGGGGCGGCAGGCCTGGCCTCAAGGCATCGTGGCCGGCCCGGCAACAATCGCATCGCCGCTTCGGTGCGGGATCATTTCATCGC
>NZ_JBJNIO010000015.1:0-391 GCF_056324145.1 Wenzhouxiangella sp. YN1 | reverse complement strand
TCCTACAGTTCCGGTGGCGAAGTGTTTTTGTGGGAGCGGTCTCCAGACCGCGATTGGGCCTTCGATCCGGCCCCGCATCGCGATCTGGAGATCGCTCCTGCAACTCCGGTGGCGAGATATTTGTGTGGGAGCGGGCTCCAGTCCGCGTTTGGGCCTTCTATCCGGCCCCGCATCGCGATCTGGAGATCGCTCCTTCAACTCCGGTGGCGAGATTTTTTTGAGGGCGCGGGCCCCCGCCCGCCATTGGGGCTTCGCTCCGGCCCCGCATCGCGATCGGGAGCTCGCTCCTTCACCTCCGGTGGCGAAGTGTTTTTGTGGGAGCGGTCTCCAGACCGCGATTGGGCCTTCGATCCGGCCCCGCATCGCGATCTGGAGGTCGCTCCTGCAACTC
>NZ_JBJNIO010000014.1:0-369 GCF_056324145.1 Wenzhouxiangella sp. YN1 | reverse complement strand
GGATGGGAGGTCCCGGCGCTGTGGCCGGGATTTCGGAGGGTGTGTGCGGGCCGTGCCGCCAGCACCCGTAGCCCCGGACTCGATCCGGGGTCTTCTCGCTGCTGGCGCCGTCGGATGGGCGGTCCCGGCGCTGTGGCCGGGCGTTCGGCGGGGGGGTGGCGGGGTGGACGCCAGACCCCGAGGCCCCGCCGGGGATTACGGTTGCGGCGACCACAGCGACACCCAACCGCCGAAATCCCGGCCACAGCGCCGGGACCTCCCATCCGAAGACGCCAGCATCGGGAAGACCCCGGATCGGAGTCCGGGGGTACGTGCGCTGGTGGCGACGCATTCAGCCCAACTCGTAATCCCGGCCAAGCGAAGCGCAGA
>NZ_JBJNIO010000013.1:0-305 GCF_056324145.1 Wenzhouxiangella sp. YN1 | reverse complement strand
GATTCCGTCATCCGCGATTGGTACGTCTGTTACTGGAGTTCAGACGTGTGCTCTTCCGATCTCTGAAGCTGACCATGCCGCCAGAGGCCGGCAACTACGAGATCCTCTACGTGCAGCGCCAGGGCCGGGACGTGCTGGCGCGCCAGCCCCTCGAGGTCACCGCCGTCGAGGCCAGCATCGCCGCCGCCGGCTCGGCCGCGGCCGGCGCCACCATCCCCTTCGAGTGGAGCGGGCCCGACTAGCATCTGGACTATATCTCGGTCGTCGAGGCCGGCGGCGGCGGACGAGACCATATCAACTACACC
>NZ_JBJNIO010000012.1:0-206 GCF_056324145.1 Wenzhouxiangella sp. YN1 | reverse complement strand
TTAAAGAGCGCTTTTTGGTTACTTTTTTGGCTCTGGAAAAAAGTTACTCGCCATCAGCCTGCGATGCAGGCGGGCGAAACGCCTTTGACTTGTCGAAGCCCGCATGAGATTGCTCGACTTCAAAGCTGAAAGATGGGTATCACGCCGTGACAAGGCAGCCGGGCAGCCGGCTTCGATCAGCTCTGTATCGCGATCTGGAGATCGCT
>NZ_JBJNIO010000011.1:0-204 GCF_056324145.1 Wenzhouxiangella sp. YN1 | reverse complement strand
CGCCCTTCGAGCCCGCGCAAAAGCCCGCTGTCGCGTTGTGCGGGTTGTGGGGCCCGGTTAGAGCCGCCACGCGTGGCCAGGCACGCCACGTCGCCCGTCGGCGATGTAACGCCGACCTACGTTGCCCGGTGCGTGGGCGGTTCGTCGGCGGCCTGCATAGGTTGCGGTTACACCCGCAACGGACGAGGTACCGGACCGCCCCCG
>NZ_JBJNIO010000010.1:0-335 GCF_056324145.1 Wenzhouxiangella sp. YN1 | reverse complement strand
CCGCGCCTGAAGCCCGCGCTGCAGCGGAGGCTTTGGATGGGCGATCTTGGCTCTTCTCAGCGGTGGCGCCTTCGGATGGGAGATCCCGGCTCTGCGGCCGGGATTACGAGGTGGGCTGGGTGCGACGACAACCCCACCTGTATCCCGGGTCTCGCTGCGGGGTGGTCTTGGGGGTGGGGGCTTTGGGGGGGCGATCCCGGCTCTGCGGGCGGGATTTCGGGGGTGGCTTGGCGCTGCGCTGCCAGCACCCGTATCCCCGGACTCGATCCGGGGTCTTCTTGGCGGTGGTGCCTTTGGGTGGGAGATCCCGGCTCTGCGGCCGGGAATTCGGGGTG
>NZ_JBJNIO010000009.1:0-306 GCF_056324145.1 Wenzhouxiangella sp. YN1 | reverse complement strand
GCCGGCTCCGACGCCCAGGGCTGGAGCGCCCGGGACAAGTTCGCCGCCGTAATCGAGACTGCGCCGATGAACGCCTCCGAGCGCTCGGAGTACTGCCGCAAGCGCGGCCTGTATCCGGAGCAGCTGGCCGCCTGGCGCCGTGCCTGCGAACAGGCCAACGACTGGGCCGAGGAGCGCGGTGGCCAGCAGATCAAGGCCGACCGCGAGCAGCGGCGCCGCACGCGCGAACTCGAGCGCGAGCTGGCGCGCAAGGAAAAGGCGCTGGCCGAGACGGCGGCCTTGCTCACCTTGTCAAAAAAAGCCCGG
>NZ_JBJNIO010000008.1:0-291 GCF_056324145.1 Wenzhouxiangella sp. YN1 | reverse complement strand
TCGAACCTCCGACAATTGACAAGTCGGTTCGAACCGAGCGCCGCAGGCGCGAGCTCGCTGACGCGCAGCGTCAGCCATCCTTCCGGGCGCGCCAGATTCAAGAGAAAGCCCCGCCGGTGACGGGGCTTTTTTCGTATCCGGAGGCAAAATTCGAACCTCCGACAATTGACAAGTCGGTTCGAACCGAGCGCCGCAGGCGCGAGCTCGCTGACGCGCAGCGTCAGCCATCCTTCCGGGCGCGCCAGATTCAAGAGAAAGCCCCGCCGGTGACGGGGCTTTTTTCGTATCCGG
>NZ_JBJNIO010000007.1:0-352 GCF_056324145.1 Wenzhouxiangella sp. YN1 | reverse complement strand
TCCCCATCCGGATCGTGGCCCAGGTTCCCCCCTTGCCTGGGCCACACCTATTCCGGCGGCCGGAGCCGACACTCCGGCCGCCTTTTTCTTCCGGAGCCTCGTGGCTTCAGAGCAGCAAGACAGAAAAATTTGGACAATCCCGCGGCTGGTCCTATAATGCCGCGCGTCCACCTGCCCAGGTGGCGTAATTGGTAGACGCGCTAGCTTCAGGTGCTAGTGTCCGAAAGGATGTGGGAGTTCGAGTCTCCCCCTGGGCACCAGTTCTACACTCCCGCTTGACGAACCAACTCGGTACGGAACCGATTTCAATCACGGAGCGAGTGCGGTTTCACGCGCAGCGTGAAGAAGCGCT
>NZ_JBJNIO010000006.1:0-402 GCF_056324145.1 Wenzhouxiangella sp. YN1 | reverse complement strand
GGCTGAGTGCGTCGCCATCAGCACCTGTATCCCGGGACTCGATCCGGGGTCTTCTTGGCGGTGGTGCCTTTGGGTGGGAGATCCCGGCTCTGCGGCCGGGATTTCGGGGGTGGCTTGGCCCTGTGCTCCCAGCACCCGTATCCCCGGAATCGAGCCGGGGTCTTCTTGGCGGTGGTGCGTGGGGGTGGGCTTCCTGCCCGCGTCTCCCGGGCCGCGTTCCGGGGTCTTCTTGGGGGTGGGGCCTTTGGGTGGGAGTTCCGGGCTCTGGGGCGGGTATTGGTGGTGTGGTGTGGGGCTGTGCTGCAAGAACGGGTATCCCGGGACCGGAGCGGGGGTATTCTTGGGGTTGGGGCCTTGGGGTGGAATAGCCGGGCCTTGGGGCGGGGTATTGGGGGTGACTTG
>NZ_JBJNIO010000005.1:0-346 GCF_056324145.1 Wenzhouxiangella sp. YN1 | reverse complement strand
GCTACGATGGTGACTCGAATCCAGACGTGTCGAACTCTGATCGCGCTCCGCCCCCGAATGGTTACAGTGGGAGCGGTCTCCAGACCGCGAAGGGCTTCGATCCGGGCTCCGCATCGCGATCTGGAGATCGCTCCTACGGCTCAGGTGGCCTAATGGTCTAGTGGGATCGGTCTCCAGACCGCGATTGGGATACGAACGGCGTCAGCATCGCGAACTGGAGATCGCTCCTACGGCTCCGGTGGCGAAAAGGTCTTGTCGGAGCGGACACCAGGCCGCGATTGGGCATTCATCAGGCTCCTCATCGCGATCTGGAGATCGATCTTACCCCTCCCGAGTCGAAAAGATC
>NZ_JBJNIO010000004.1:0-338 GCF_056324145.1 Wenzhouxiangella sp. YN1 | reverse complement strand
GCGATGTAACGCCGACCTACGCCGCTCGTTCGCGTGCGGTTTGACGTGGACCGCTGAAGTGGGTCGCGGTTACATCCGCGACGGACGACATTTCAACCTTGAACACACGTAGCGCATGCGTGGTCAGGCCCGCTGACGTCATCCGTCGGCGATGTAACGCCGACCTACGCTTCGTTCTCCGGCGCTTTGACGTTGACTGCTGAAGTGGGTCGCGGTTACATCCGCGACGGACGACATTTCAACCTTGAACACACGTAGCGCATGCGTGGTCAGGCCCGCTGACGTCCCGTCGGCGATGTAACGCCGACCTACGCTTCGTTCGCCGGCGGTTTGACGTT
>NZ_JBJNIO010000003.1:0-337 GCF_056324145.1 Wenzhouxiangella sp. YN1 | reverse complement strand
CTGGAGATCGCTCCTGCAACTCCGGTGGCGAAGTGTTTTTGTGGGAGCGGTCTCCAGACCGCGATTGGGCCTTCGAACCGGCCCCGCATCGCGATGTGGAGGTCGCTCCTGCAACTCCGGTGGCGCAGTGTTGGTGTGGGAGCGGTCTCCAGCCCGCGATTGGGCTTAGTGCCGGCTCCGCATCGCGCTCTGGAGATCGCTCCTGCAACTCCGGTGGCGAAGTGTTTTTGTGGGAGCGGTCTCCAGACCGCGATTGGGCGTGGGAGCGGGACGCCCATCGCGAAATGGGGGCGGGCCCGGAACCTGGGGGGGGGCCGGGGGGGTGTCGGTGCGGACT
>NZ_JBJNIO010000002.1:0-204 GCF_056324145.1 Wenzhouxiangella sp. YN1 | reverse complement strand
TCGCCGACGGGCGAGGTGAGCGGGTTTGGGCGCGCGTGAGCTACGCGCGGTCGGGGCTGCAATGTCGTCCGTCGCGGATGTAACCGCAACCTACGCGTGGTTGGCGGCAGGTGTGGCGTGTCGGGGGGATCCGGTGACGTGTGGCGGCGGGTGGTTTCGGCGCTGATCGGTTGTTGCGGCCTGCGTAGGTCGGCGTTACATCGC
>NZ_JBJNIO010000001.1:0-334 GCF_056324145.1 Wenzhouxiangella sp. YN1 | reverse complement strand
GCGGGGCCCCCCACCGTGTACAACCCCCCCCCCCCCCCCCCCCCCCCGGGGCCCCGCGGGGGGGGGGGGCGGTTCCACCCCCTTCCCGCCCCCCCCCCCCCCCCCCCGGCCGCCCCGCGGGCGCGGGGCGGGGGCACCCCTCTCAGGGCGCCCACCCCCCCCCCCGGGGGCGGGGGGGGTCCCCCCCCCCCGGCACAACGCCGGATCGACCGGGTGATGCAGGTCGGCGTTACATCGCCGACGGACAACGCTGGAGAGGCCCCGTGGTCGGCCCCGGCTTCGCAACGACCCCGGACAAATGCGCATGGACCCCGACATGTACAGCCTGGTGCAC